>JAFAVZ010000608.1 GCA_019242175.1 Acidobacteriota bacterium | reverse complement strand
CGAGCTGATTGAACGCCATCGCGTAGTTGATCAGCTCCTGCGTCGAGAGGTTCTCTTTCCGCGTCGCGCCGATGTACTGCAGCGCCTTCTCCGCGACGTCGTTCAGTACGTCGAGCCGTCCGACCGGCTCCAGCTTGCCGCGCAGGTCGCCCAGCATGAATTGGATGAGATCTTCCGCCTGCGCCTTGCGTTGCACGGCTTCCTTCTTCGCCGTGAGCGCGGCCGTGCGTTCGCGGCGAAGATCGACCGTGTACTTCCAAGCTGCAAGCACGACGAGCACGATCGCGGCGGCGAGCGCCGCACGGCGCGCGAGGCGTTTCGGCTTTTCGGCGATCTCCCGCAAACGCGCAACGGCATCGACCGCAGTTGGCCGATCGGTCGGTGCGAGCGCTTTCAGGCTGACGATCAGCGCCGCGACTTCGCGATCGACGCCGACGACCGGCAATGACTCGCCGCGCGCGGCCTTGAGCATCACCTCGCGCCCCGTCGAATGCGACGGATAAGGATCTTCGGACGTGAAGAGCGTCTGCAGCAGGAGGCCGAACGAGTACATGTCGCTCGCCGGCGAAAGCGCCTCGCCGCGCGCCTGCTCGGGACTCATGAACATCGGCGTCCCGACCGTCACGCCGGCGGCGGTCGCGGCGGGCAGGTCGCTCTCGCGGAAGTTGCGGATCCGCGAGTGCTCGCCCATCACCTGCGTGTGCTCGAGGTCGAACGCGTACCACTTCTCGTCGCTCGTCGCGGTCAGCGGCGCGGGCTGCATCTTCACCGCGCGCAGCTTCCCGCTCGATTGCCGTTCGACCCAGCGCGCGAGCCCGAAGTCGAGCACCTTCACCTGACCGGAACGGGTCAGCATGATGTTCTCCGGCTTGAGGTCGCGATGCACGATGTTCGCGCGGTGCGCGATCACCAGCACCTCGGCGATCGCGTGCGCGATGCGCAGCTTCTCGGCGCGCGACATGCCGTCTTCGATCGCGCGTTGCAGCGTCTGCCCTTCGATCAATTCGAGGACGAGCACGTCCGCATCGTGGCCTTCGATGTAGTCGTGGATGCGGCAGATGTTGGGATGATCGAGCTGCGAGAGCGTACGCGCCTCGCGGATCAGACGGGCGCGGGCCTCGTCGTCGAGGCGCTGATCTCGGTGCAGCGCTTTGAGGGCAACCCGGCGCATGAGCTTCTCATCGAAGCCCTCGTAAACGTCGCCCATCCCGCCCTGCCCGAGGATGCGCTCGACGCGGATGTGGCCGAGGCGTCTGCCGCTGAGATCCATACGAATCGGGAAACGAATCGTATGGTACTACTGCTCGCGGAGGCGCGGTGCGTCACGCGTACGCGCCGATGAAACGCACCGCGATCTCGGCCGCGAGCGAGAGCTCGAACGGGACGTGGATCAGCGGATGGATCGCGTTGTACGTGTGGCTCGCGGCGCCGATGACGACGAGCGAAACATCCGTCCCGCTCGCCGCAATCTCCCGCCCCTCGGCAACCGGAACGCTCTCGTCTTTCGCGCCGTGGATCACGAGCAACGGCACTTCGAGCTGAGCCGCCGAGGTGAGGATGTCGAGCCTTTCGCGATTCGCTTCGACGTCTTCCAGGATGGCGACGGACATCCGCATCATCTGCTTCGTCCGCGCGTTCTGCTCCTCGCGGAAACCGTCGGCGCGCCACTGCTGTTTGATCGCGTCGCTCCAACGATCGGTGCGCGCGATCGCGCTCCAGGTGATGACGCCGGCGAGCCCGGGAACGTCGCGTGCGCCGAGGAGCGCGATGCCGCCGCCGCGGGAGTGGCCGAGGAGGAAGGTCGGGAGGTTGGGGTATTGCGCTTGCGCGTGGGAGACGACGTCACGGAGGTCCGCGAGCTGGCCGGAGTAGGTGTCTTCGGAGAAGAGATCGAGGCGCTCGAACGTCTCGGGATCTTCGCCGATGCCGGAGCGCGACATGTTGAACCGGCAGACGGCGAAGCCCGCGTCACAGAGGCGCTCGGCGAGCCAGGGAAAGAAGCCCCAGTCCTTGAAGCCCTTGAATCCGTGGACGAGCACGACGAGCGCGCGCGGAGCGGCCGGCGCATCGAAGTCGCCGCGGATCGGCAGTCCTTCTCGCGAGCGGATCGTGAACTGCATCAGACGTTGAAGCGGAACAGGATGACGTCGCCGTCCTGCACCTCGTATTCCTTTCCTTCGCTGCGCATCCGGCCCGCCGCCTTCGCTCCCTGCTCGCCGCTGTGCGTGATGTAGTCGGCGAAAGCGATCGTCTCGGCGCGGATGAAGCCGCGCTCGAAGTCGCTGTGGATCTTGCCCGCGGCCTGCGGCGCCTTCGAGCCGCGCTCGATCGTCCAGGCCCGCGCCTCTTTCGGGCCGGCGGTGAAGAACGTCTCGAGGTTCAGCAGCCTGTAGCCGGCGCGCACGAGCGCGTTGAGGCCGGGCTCCGCGAGGCCCATTTCTTTGAGGAAGTCGATGCGCTCGTCGGGCGGGAGCTGGGCGATCTGGGCCTCCAGCTCGCCGCAGATGACGACGATCTCGCCATTCTTTTCCTTCGCGACCTCGCGCACTTTCTGGAGCAGCGGCGTTTCGTTGCCGAGGTCGCCTTCCGCGACGTTCGCCACGTAGAGGACCGGCTTCAGCGTGATGAGGTTCAGCTCGCGGAGCGACTCGCGCTCTTCGTCGGTGAAGTCGACGGCGCGCAACGGCGTCCCCTTCTCCACCGCCTCGATCGCCTTCTTCAGCGCATCGGCCTGCACCGCGGCGTCTTTCTGTCCAACGCGGGCCAGGCGACCGACGCGATCCATCTTCTTCGACAGAGCGTCGAGATCGGCGAGCAGGAGCTCGGTCTCGATGACTTCGATGTCGCGCTCCGGATCGACGCTGCCCTCGACATGCACGACGTTCGGATCTTCGAAGCAGCGGACGACGTGAAGGATGGCGTCCGTCTCGCGGATGTTCGCGAGGAACTGGTTGCCGAGGCCTTCGCCTTTGCTCGCACCGCGCACGAGGCCGGCGATGTCGACGACCTTGAGGTCGGTGAAGACGAGCTGCTTGCTCTGCGCGAGCGCGGCGAGCTTCTGGAGGCGCTCGTCGATGACCGGCACGATGCCGACGTTCGGCTCGATGGTGCAGAAGGGATAGTTCGCACTCTGCGCGCCGGCGGCGGTGAGGGCGTTGAAGATCGTCGACTTGCCGACGTTCGGCAGACCGACGATACCGACTGAAAGACCCATGCTGGTTGCTCGCTCCCGTTCGAAATTGCCAGCGTGGGAACGGAAGCGATGGGGCCAGGATTCCGGCCGGCACGCCCCGCAGCGCTGCGGGCACGGCCCACGGCGTTGGCGGGCACGGCCCGCGCCGTTGGTTGGCACGGCCCGCGGCGTTGGTTGGCCAAGCCTCGGCCACCCGCAGTCGTGTCATTCTGAGGCGCGAAGACGCCGAATAATCCGTCCCGATCTTGGCGCGTTCGGCCCACGGCGTCGGTTGGCCAAACCTCGGCGACTCTCAGCTTGTCATCCTGAACCGCGAAGACGGTGAAGGATCTCCTGATCCAGGCGATCGGCGCACGTGCCGGGAGATCCTTCGCCCTCTTCGGGGCTCGGGATGACAGCGAGAGAAGTCGTGACTTTTGCCAGGTCCGCGAAAACG
>JAFAVZ010000018.1 GCA_019242175.1 Acidobacteriota bacterium | reverse complement strand
ACCGTCACCGTCAACATCGTCCAGCCGGTCGTGCCGGGCTCCAAAGACACGCCGCCGCCCGACTCGCTGATCATCCCCGCCGTCGCCCATGCAGACGGCATCAACTCCAAGTTCCAGTCGGACGTCCGCGTCAGCAACACCTCGGCGCAAGCGCGCAAGTACAGCGTGATCTTCACGCCGAGCGGCGACGACGGGCCGCAGCACGTGCAGCAGACCGACATCTCGATCGATCCGGGCCAGACGATCGCCCTCGACGACGTGCTCCGCACCTGGTTCGGCTCCGGCGTCACCGCCGGCGCGACCGGCACGCTCGAGATCCGGCCGCTAACGCCGACCGGCATCCCGTCCGTCTCCACCGCCCTGAGCGGCGTCCCGAACATCTCCACGTTCGCCGCCAGCCGCACGTTCAACGCGACGGCGAACGGCACGTTCGGCCAGTACATCCCGGCCATTCCGTTCGCCAGCTTCATCGGCCGCACGTTGCAATCGGGCGCGCCGAGCGTCCTCACCCTCCAGCAGATCGCCCAGTCCGCCGCCTACCGCACAAACCTCGGCCTCGTCGAAGGCTCCGGCCAGCCGGCCTCGCTCTCGATCTCCGTCTTCGGCGGCAACGGCGCGAAGGTCACGGAGTTCCCGATCGACCTGAAGGGCGGCCAGCATCTGCAGCTCAACTCGTTCCTCGCCGCGAAAGGCATCGAGCTGCAGGACGGCCGCGTCGAAGTGCGCGTGATCTCCACCGGCGGCAAGGTCACGGCCTACGCCTCGGTGCTCGACAATCAGACGGCCGACCCGATGCTCGTGACGCCGGTCCTGCTCTCCCAGGACGGCGCCTCGAAGTACGTCGTGCCCGGCGTGGCCGACCTCAGCACCGGCGCCGCGAACTGGCGGACGGACATGCGCGTCTTCAACGCTTCTTCCAACCCGGTCGAGGCCGACCTCGTCTTCTACTCCCAGACCGGCGGCGAGCCGCGCACCGCGCATCTCTCCCTCGCCCCGAACGAAGTGCGCCAGCTCGACAACACGCTGGCCAGCGTCTTCGGCGTGACGAACGACGGCGGCGCGCTCCACATCGCGACGCCTTCGAGTGCGAACCTCATCGCCACGGCCCGCACGTACAACCAGACCACCGGCGGCACCTACGGCCAGTTCATCTCCGCCGTGACGCCGAATGAGGCGATCGGCGCGAACGACCGCGCGCTCGAGCTGCTCCAGGTCGAGGAATCGGATCGCCTGCGC
This sequence comes from Acidobacteriota bacterium, assembly GCA_019242175.1. Lineage (GTDB taxonomy): Bacteria > Acidobacteriota > Thermoanaerobaculia > Gp7-AA8 > Gp7-AA8 > JAFAVZ01. Next base: position 17,937 of record JAFAVZ010000018.1, on the reverse strand, counting down.
AGCAACATCGGCATCGCCGAAGTCACGGGCAAGCCGGTGAAGGTGCGCATCAGCGTGACGCCGCCCGACTCGAAGGTCTCGGCGACCACCGAGCTCGACCTCGGGGCGAACGGATTCAAACAACTTCCCCAGCTGCTGAAGGCCGTCGGCTTCGACGGAACGTATAACGCACGAGTCTCGGTGAAGGTCATCGAGGGCGACGGTCGGGTCACGGCCTACGCCTCGGTCATCGACGCCATCACCCAGGATCCGACTTTCGTGAATGCGCAGTAGAGGAACGACGTTGTTGTCATCCGCAGCCCCGCAGAGGGCGAAGGATCTCCCGGCACGTGCGCTTGCCGCCCGCATCAGGAGATCCTTCCCCGTCTTCGCGGGTCAGGATGACAGCAGCCCCTGACGAGCGACCAGTAGCCAATAAAGTCAAAATAACCACATACGTACGTCCCCGCAAGTTCCCTTGATACGCTAAGATCGGAACCTGCACTATCCCGCCGGAGGACCCGCGATGCATCGAAATCGTATCGCCGCGCTGTTCGTCGCCGCAGTCGTTCTGCTGGCCGCGACCGCCGCGCACGCGACCGTGTTCACCCCATTCACCGACCGCCAGATGGTCGACCGCTCCGATGCGGTCGTCGTCGGCACCGTGCTCGACGCCACGACCCGCATCGACGCGAACGGCCTGGTCGTCACCGACTACCGCCTGCGCGTCGAAGACGCACTGAAGGGCATCACCGGCGGCGAGATCGTCGTCAGTGAGTTCGGCGGCCAGTTCGGCCACCGGATCACCTTCATCGAAGACTCCGCCTCTTTCGTCCAGGGCGAACGCGCGCTGCTCTTCCTGCGCCGCCGCGCGGACGGCGCGTACTCGACGGCGAGCATGAGCCGCGGCAAGTTCGCGTTCGGCCAGAGCCTCGCCGGGGAGCGCATCCTCGTCCGCGACCAGAGCGAAGGCCTGGCCGAGATGCCCCGCCTCGCCGACAAGTTCCAGGCGTTCATCCGCGACACCGCGCGCGGCCTCACCGCCGACGCGAGCTACGTCGCCGTCGCCATGCCCCGCGCCGCGGCCGAAGCGAAGCTGATCGCGAAGCCGGACGCCACGGCGTCGGCGTACACCATCACCGCCAGCGGCAAAGGGCTGCGCTGGGCAGGCAAAGAGAATCCTGCCAGCTCCGCCATCGACTTCCGCGTGAACGGTACCGTCGCCGGCAGCGTCAACTCCGGCCAGGCCGTGGGCCGCGGGCTCGGCTCCTGGACGGCCGATCCGAACGGCCAGATCAAGCTGAACAACGCCGGCACCACCACCGTCACGACCTCGGCTCCGGACGGCACGAACGCCATCCTCCTCGACAACTCCTCGTCTCCGCCTCCGAGCGCCCTCTGCGACGGCACGCAGGGCTGCATGGTCGGATTCGCCGATGACTCCGTCACGCACGTCTACAAGAGCGAGACGTTCATCAGCATCCAGGAGGCGGACATCCTCATCCGCCCCGGCACGTTCACCCAGAGCGCGCTCAACTCGCTGATGTCCCACGAAGTCGGCCACGCCATCGGCCTGCGCCACTCGAACCAGGGCACGCCTTCGAGCGGCGCCGCCATCATGGCGTCCTCGGTCAACTCGACGTTCGACGGCAACCTCCAGGATTGGGACAAGGAAGCGGTGGCGATCGTCTACGGCGACGGCATTCCCTGCGTTCCGGTCTCCATCACCGGCACGACCGGCGGCGGCACGGTTCCGTTCGGATCCGGCACCACGCTCGGCGTCACGGTGAGCGGCACGTCCCAGATCACCTACCAGTGGTACGAAGGCGCACAGAACGACACCTCGAAGCCGCTCGGCACCCAGAGCTCCCAGAACACCGGCGCGATCACCGCGGCGAAGAACTTCTGGGTCAAGGTGACGAACGACTGCGGCACGGCGAACAGCCAGACGATCACCGTCACGCCCCAGGCCTGCCAGGCGCCGGCCATCGGCAACTCGCCGAGCAGCCAGACGATCACCGCCGGCCAGTCCGTCACGCTCATCGTGGGCGGCATCACCGGCAGCAACCCTCTGACGTTCCAGTGGTACCAGGGCCAGAGCGGCGACACCTCGAACCCGGTCGGCCCCACGTCGCCGACGTTCAACACGCCCGGCATCACCACCACGACGTCGTACTGGTTCAAGGTCTCGAACCCTTGCGGCAGCGCCTCGACGCCGACCATCACCATCACCGTCCCCGGCTCCTGCCCCCAGCCGACGTTCGAGACCGCGCCCGCGATCACCGTCCGCTACGGCGAGCGCGCGTTCCTCAGCGCCACCGGATCGTTCGATACCTACCAGTGGTACGAAGGCGAGAGCGGCGACACCTCGAAGCCGCTCACCGCGATCACGGACGGCACCTCGAACTTCGTCAACCTCCTCTTCATCGACACACTGAACCGCACGCCGAATGCGGCGGAGCTGGCCCAGTACACCTCGCTCCTGAACGGCTCGCTCTCCCGCACCCAGGCCGCGCAGCAGATCCTCGCCTCGACCGAGTACCGCACGCGCGTCATCAACAACGCGTTCCAGAAGCTCTTCGGCCGCGTGCCGACCGCCGCGGAAGTCGCGACGTGGCTCGCGGCGATGGCCGGCGGCACACGCGATGAGGACGTCCTCGTCGCGCTCGTCGCCTCGAACGAGTACTTCAACGGCCACGGCGGCGGCTCGAACAACAACTTCCTCGAGGGCGCGTATCAGGATCTCCTCGGCCGCCCCATCGACGAAGACGCGCGCAACTTCTGGCTCCCGCAGCTCAACTCCAACTCCGTCTCCCGCGCCGGTCTGGCGACGGCGTTGCTCACCAGCTCCGAGTACCGGAACACGCTGGCGAACACGTTCCTGTCGCGCTTCCTGCGCCGCCCCGGAACGGAGACGGAAGTGGCCGGCCTGGTCGGCCAGCTGAACGGCGGCGCGACGCAGGAAGCGATCATGGCCAGCGTTCTCGGCAGCTCCGAGTACGCCAGCCAGAAAGCGCTGCTCGTCACCGAGCCGCTGACGCAGACCAAGAAGGTCTGGCTGCGCGTCACGAACTCCTGCCGCAGCGTCGACAGCTCGACGATCACGATCAGCGTCAGCTGCCCGCTGAACGTCTCCCAGCCGCGCAGCGCCACGATCAACGCCGGCGCGCAGCCGATCGTCGGCGTCACGGCGTTCGGCATCGGACCTTTCTCCTACCAGTGGTACGAGGGCCAGCCGGGCGACACGTCGCATCCGATCCCCGGCGCGACCGGTCCGAACCTCACCAACGTCACGTTCAACCTCCCCGGCTCGCACACCTACTGGGTGAAGGTGACGAACGACTGCACGAGCGTGAACAGCCTCGCCGCCTCCGTCACCGTGACGTGTGGTCAGCCGCCGAAGCCGCGTCTCGGCGTCCCCCCGACTTCGCCCGCCTCCGTCGGCTACACGATCCAGTGGGGCGATGGCGGCGCCAGCTCGCTCTATGAGGTGCAGGAGGCGAAGAACCGCGACTTCTCCGATGCAGTCACGATTCCGCCCAGCAACCCGAACGATCCAGCCTCGACCACGCGTCGCATTGCCGCGAAGAACGTCACCGTCGACACGCGCTACTTCTACCGCGTCCGCGGCAAGGCGTCCTGCGACGGCTCGTTCGGCCAGTACTCCGACATCGGCAGCATCCTCGTCCTCGCCCCGCCGCCGCTCCGCTTCACGAACTACTCGACCGGCGTGCCGTACGACACCACGACGCCGTTCACCGTGCGTTACGGCGTCGCGGCCACCACTTCCGCGACCGGCAAGACGGCGCTCGCCGGCGGCACGTTCACCATCACCACCGACGCTCCGTGGCTCGTCGTCACGCCATCGACCGGCACGCTTCCCGATGACGGCAGCGTCCTCCCGGTCAACGTCACGATCGATCCGAACACGCTGCCGATCGGCTCGACCACGGCCACGATGACCGTGCGCGTCGACAGCGGCAGCGGCAAGGGCGCGCTCGCGGTGAGCGTGAAGCCGGTGCCGATCACGATCAGCAAGGTCACGCCGGTCTCCCCGACGCCGAAGACGAGCGATCCCGATCCGGGCACGCTGCTCGTCCCGGCCGTCGCGCACGCTGACGGCGCGAACAACTCGCGCTTCGTGTCCGACGTCCGCATCACGAACGTCTCCGGCGCGACGATCAACTACTTCCTGAACTTCGTCACCACCCAGACCGACGGCACGCAGTCGGCGAAGCAGACCCAGATCTCCATCGCCGCCGGCGAGACGAAGGCGCTGAACGACGTCGTCCACGACTGGTTCGGCGCCGGCGCCGCCGGAGAAGGCGGCCTCGGCACGCTCGAGATCCGTCCCGACGCGCCGTCCGGCAAGGGCCTCGTCGTCGCGCCGACCAGCGGCGGTCCCTCCGTCAAGCTGGCCACCGTCGCGTCGAGCCGCACGTACAACCTCACCGAGAACGGCACGTACGGCCAGTACATCCCGGCCCTTCCGATCGCCAGCTTCATCGGCAAGTTCCTCTCGAACGGCACGTCGCCCGCGTCGATCAGCCTTCAGCAGCTCGCCCAGAACTCCGACTACCGGACGAACTTCGGCTTCGTCGAAGGCTCCGGCAAGCCGGTGGCGATGACGCTCTCGCTCTTCGACAACAAGGGCGCGAAGATCCGCACCGCCGGCATGAACCTCGCGCCGTTCGAGCATCGCCAGATGCGCCTGGACGAGCTGTTCGCCGGCATCACCGTTTCCGACGCCCGCCTGGAGGTGAAGGTCGACAGCGACGCCGGCAAAGTCACCGCCTACGCCTCGCTCCTCGACAACAAGACGAGCGATCCGTTGCTCGTCCTCCCCGTCCAGCCGTCGTTCACCACCGAGACGCGCTACGTCGTGCCCGGCGTCGCGGAGCTGAACAACGGCGCCGCGAACTTCCACACCGACATGCGCCTCTACAACTCCGGCCCGTCGGCGCAGAAGATCTCGCTCGCCTACTCGACCACCGACCGCACGCCGCCCGCCCCCGTCGAGCGCACGCTCGCGCCGGGCGAGGTGCTGTCGATCGACAACACGCTGCTCTCGCTCTGGAACATCAGCGGCAGCGGCGGCGCCGTCGTCGTGACCACCGACTCCCCGACCGCGCTCGTCGTCACCGCCCGCACGTTCAGCCGTCGCGACGACGGCGGCACGTTCGGCCAGTTCATCCCCGCCGTCACCCCGTCCGATGCCGTGGCGCTCGGCGACCGCTCGCTCGAAGTGCTCCAGCTCGAGCAATCCGCCGCCTACCGCACGAACCTCGGCCTCGTCGAAGTGACCGGCCAGCCCGTCGACCTCGAGATCACCGCGACGACGCCCGATTCGAAGGCGTCCGCGAAGATCCCGCAGCACCTCGACGCCGGCCAGTTCCTCCAGCTCAACGCCGTGTTCAACCGCTTCGGCTTCGGAACGGTCTACAACGGCCGCATCTCCGTGAAGGTGGTGGGCGGCAACGGCAAGGTGTCCGCGTACGGCTCCGTGATCGACGGCTTCACGCAAGACCCGACCTACGTCCCCGCCCAGCAGTAAAGCGACACGAAAACGTAGGGCCGGCTGGAGAGCCGGCCCTACGTGTTTCACCGCCTATGAACGAGACCCCGCATCGCTTCGCAGTCTGCATTCGCAACGACGACTACGAGGAGTCCCTTTGCCTGAAGAAGATCTACGAAATCCTCGAAGATCCGCGCGCGGAGGAGCGGAACCTGGTGCGCGTCATCGACGAAGAGGGTGAAGACTACCTCTACCCGCGCGACTGGTTTCTGCCCATCGCGCTGCCGCAGCGCATCGAGCGAGCCATTCTCGAGCTCGCGTAGTCTCGCGCCACACTCATCCCCGCGTCGCCCGGATCAGCGCTTCCATGTGGCTGAGGTACTTCTCCAGCGCCTTGCGTCCCGCGGCGGTCAGCGAGTATTCGGTCTTCGGCATCCGCCCTTCGAACGACTTCTTGCAGGTCAGGTAGCTCGCTTCCTCGAGCTTGCGGGTGTGCACGCTCACGTTGCCGTCGGTCGTCTTCAGGATTGCCTTCAGCTCGTTGAACGTCAGCGTCGGATTCACGGCCAGGGCGCTCACGATCGCGAGGCGGGTGCGTTCGTGGATCAGGCGGTCGAAGTCGGGGACGTGCGGCGCCTCCACTCGTTCCACTTTCTCCACCTTTTCCGCCGGAGCCTTCGTCTTCAAGGATGCAGCTGCTCTAGCCACCGAACCTCCTCGCGATGATCGAACCGAAGATGATGTGCAGGCCGCCGAAGCCGACGCCGAGGAGTGCGTTCGCGATGACGAACGGCACGAAGCAGGCGATGGCGCCGAGGAGCATGAAACAGAGGCCCATGACCGGAACGACGCGGATGGAAAACGCGCCGCTGCCGACGAACGACGTTCCGTAGAGCAACAGCCAGATGCCGGGCAGTTGCGCGGGAGGCAGCGTGAACGTCAGCACCGCGCCGGCTGCGAGCGGCGCCGCGTAGCTGATGAAGAAACGCTTGGCGGCAGGCGACGTGAACGACGTCCCGGTCGAGCGTCCCTTGCGGGCCATCGTGATGATTCCGATGATCGCCGCCAACGCCGCCTCGAACAGCCAGATCCAGAGCCACTCGCGCGTCGCGCCGCGGCCGTGGGCGACGACGGCGCAGGCGATGGCCGTCGCGCCGATGATCACGCCGCCCCAGCCGGGGATCGACGTGAACGAGCCGGCGCGCTCCATCGCATCGCGGATGAAGCGGATGTTGTCGAGCGCGTGCTCGTGCAGCGAATCGCTCACAAGCGCTTTATGACATCAAGCCCGCGCTCGGTCAACCGCGGCACCGTCATCCTGAGCCGCGCAGACGGCGAAGGATCTCCTGATGCGGGCGATGAGCGCACGTGCCGGGGATCCTTCGCGCTCTGCGGCGCTTCTAATGACATCAACGTGGGGACCGGCTTCAGCCGGTCCCGGGACGGGCTGAAGCCCGCCCCCACGCCGCCACCCTTCCCCGCGATGTCATCACCTTCACCAAGGCCGGCGAGAATGCGAAACCTCGTGAAGGCTTGGCCAACTAACGCAGCGGGCCGTGCCCGCCTCAGGATGACACTGCGTCAAGACTCGCGCCGAGGTGTCATCCTGAGCCGCGCAGACGGCGAAGGATCTCTTGATGCGGGCGATGAGCGCACGTGCCGGGAGATCCTTCACAGTCTTCGCTGTTCAGGATGACACGTCTGCGCTCAGTCGTCGTTCTCGTGCTGCCGCGTGCGTCCCACCGCGAGCATCACCGCCACCCGTTGCAGCAGCGGATCGCCGCCGTGCTCGCCGTCGGCGAAGTCGCCGCTGCCCCACCACGCCATCGTGCCGAGAAACTCGCGCGGCGTGCGCGATTCCCAGTGATCGCCGTAGTCGTCGCGCAGCACCTTCAGAAAGTGCACGAAAGACTTCTCATCCTTGACCTTCAACGCCTCCGCGAAAATCGGGTCCGGCGGCGGCACGAATTCGTCCGACATGCTGATCTCCCTCTCGCCGTCATCTTCGCACGTCCGGCAAAACACGCTATGCTCGGACCACAAAGCCATTCGTAATGGATCTCGCTCTTCCTCAAGAGACCCTGCTGAGGATCATTTCCGTCCAGCAGGAGATCGTCGAGGCCGACCTGGCCGTCGACCAGGTCATGAATGTGATTGTCCACGCCGCGGCGCGTCTCACCGGCGCCGATGCGGCGGTCATCGAGATCCACGAAGGCGACGAGATGGTCTACCGCGCCGGCGCCGGCACGGGCGGCAAGTACGTCGGCCTGCGGCTCAAGGCAGCGACGAGCATCAGCGGCTTGTGCGTGCGTCTCAACCAGATGCTTCGCTGCGATGACACCGAGATCGACGACCGCGTCGATCGCGAGGCGTGCCGCCGCGTCGGCGCGCGCTCCACCATCGTGATGCCGCTGCAGTACCGCGGCGCTGCGCTCGGCGTCCTCAAGATCTACTCCGGCGAGCCGAAAGCGTTTGACGACCGCTCGGCCGAGATCCTGCGCCTGCTCGTCGGCATCGTCTCCGCGAGCATGCAACGCGCTCGCGATCATGAAGCCGTCGCTCACCGCGCGTTGCGCGACGCACTCACCGGCTTGGCCAATCGCGACCAGCTCGGCGCATCGATGCAGGAGCGCATCTCCGCCGGCACGCCGTTCGCCGTGCTCTTCATCGACCTCGACGGCTTCAAGCAGATCAACGACAACTCCGGCCACGCCGCGGGCGACGAAGTCCTGCGCGTGGTCGCCGGCCGCATTACAAGCTCACTGCGCAGTCGCGACATCGCGGCGCGTTTCGGCGGCGACGAATTCGTCATCCTCCTCGACACCGTACGGTCCAGCGTCGACGCCGACAGCGCGTGGTGCCGCATCCGCGACCGCATCGTCGTTCCCATCGAAGTCGAGGCGCAGGTCTTCATCGTCGGTGCGTCGGGCGGCATCGTGATGTTCCCCGCCGACGGCCTCGCCCCCGAGGATCTGATGCGGCTGGCCGATGACCGCATGTACGCGGAAAAGCAATCGCGCAAGAACGTCGTGAACTAGCGCTTTGTCATCCTGAGCAGCGCAGACTGCGAAGGATCTCCCGGCACGTACGCTCGCCGCCTGCATCGGGGGATCCTTCGCCCTCTGCGGGGCTCAGGATGACACCGTGGGTGCGGCGGCGCGATCCACGAGCCACCATGTCTCGACGCCGTTCGTCGCCTGCGCGATCGGATAATCCGCGCCGTCCCTCACCTGCTGCAGCACTGTGCGTTTCGATTCGCCGGCAACCAGCACGAGCCGCAGCGACGCGGCACGGATCGCCGGCTTCGTCAGCGTGACGCGCCACATCTGCACCGACAGCACCTCATGCGCGATCGCGATTCGATCCTCCACCTGCAGCGCGTCGGGGGTATCGGGAAAGAGCGATGCGGTGTGGCCGTCGTCGCCCATGCCGAGGAGGATGATGTCGAACGGCTCGGCGCCGATCTCCTCTTCGTAGTGCGCCGCGGTTGCGTGCGAATCGCCGAGGTCGGTGCGGAACGGGACGAAGCGATGCGACGGCGGGATGCCGTTCGCGAACAGCGTGCGCATCACCATCGCGCCGTTCGAGCGCGGATCGTCGAACGGAACGTAGCGTTCGTCGACGAGCGCCCAGGTGATCGGATACGACGCCAGCTCCGGCATCGACCCCAGGATTTCGTAGACCGGTTGCGGCGTCGAGCCGCCGGAGAGCGCGATGCGGCGCGCGCCTTTCTCGATTTGCTGCGCGACCGTCCGCGCGGCGGCGCGCGCGAGATCGGCAGGCGTGTCGAAGATGCGCAGGTTCATGCGACGCGTTTCGCCATCCGGATCGCGACCGGCAGCACCTTGGGCAGGAGGCGGTCGGCGTCGGGCTGACCGAGGAGACGGATGATGAGGTCTTGCGGGCGCTTGCCGAACGTGCGTGTGATTGCGTCCGGCATCGTGACGATGCCGTTCACGGTCGTCGTCAGCACGCCGCGCTCCGCGTCGCGGGAGATCGTCGCCGTGGCGCCGTCCGCGAACGTGATCTCGACGCCGGCGATGCTGCCCGCGATCCCGCCGGAACGGCGTTGGAGCTCGAACGCGATGTCTTCCCCGACGCTGCCGTCTTCTTCGACGTGCAGTCCAAGTTGCACGCTCAGCCAGGATGCGAAATACACGGCTTCGATCCACTCGCCGAAGAAGCCACTCTCCGTCACGGCCGCGATGCGCACGCGCCGAATGTCGCCGAGCCGCGAGCGCATGTCCGGCGGATCGAAGACCGAGGCGGCGGCCATGCGCCAGTCCTCGAACCGGATCCAGTTCAGATCGCCCGGCGCGGTCGTCGTCCGTTCCCCGACGCGGCGGACGAGATCGAGGTCGGCGGCGCGATCGAAGAACACCGAGTCGACGATCATCCGGTCGGCGGGATCGAGCAGCTGCTCGACGTAACGCTCGTTCTCGTTGGGCAGGTCGCCGACCCACCACATCGCGACCGGCATGTCCGGGATCAGCAACGCGTCGACGAGCGGCGGCAGCCGATCGACCTGCGACCCGCTGGCCACGATGTTGATCTCTTCCGAACAGACTTGCTTCTCGCCGCTCACGTGGCAGTTCGCGCTGATCCAGGACGAGAGCTCCGGCTCGCCGCCGGGCGTCGCGCGCACCACGATCGTGCGCTGCGGCACCGAGGAGCTCGCGGCGGACAGCGTCTCGCTCGCGAACTTGTGGCGCTCCGCCGAGCAGGTGTGCGCTACGACGTTCCAGAGCGCGGCGCGCGTCACCGCGTGCTCCGGATGCAGACTCTCCTCGCGCCAGAGTGCGGCCAGCGATTTCTCGATCGCGCCGACGTCCACCCGCACTTCCTTCGAAAGGTCGATCATCAGGGCCTCCGCCAACTCCTCCCATCGCGCTCGATCAACGCGTCGGCCGAAGGCGGTCCCCAATTGCCGGCCGGATAGAGCTCCGGCCCGCGCGCGTCCTTCGCCCACGCCACCAACAACGGATCGAGCCAGTCCCACGCCGTCTCCACTTCGTCGCGGCGGGCGAACAACGTCGAATCGCCAAGCATCGTCTCCAGCAGCAGCCGCTCATAAGCCTCGGGCGGCTCGGCCCCGAACGACGTCGCGTAACGGAACTCCATCGTGACCGGCGCCGTGCGTACCGTCGGCCCCGGAATCTTCGAGTCGAACTTCAGCGAGATGCCTTCGTCCGGCTGGATGCGGATCGACAGGATGTTCGACTGCATCTTCACGTTCGACATCTTGTTGAACAGCGGGTACGGCGCGGGGCGGAAGTGGATCGAGATGTCCGTCACGCGCTTCGGCAGACGCTTGCCGGCGCGCAGATAGAACGGCACGTCGGCCCAACGCCAGTTGTCGATGAAGACCTTCATCGCCGCGAACGTCTCGACGTTCGACTTCGGATCGACGTTTTCCTCGCGCCGATACGCGATCGCCTCTTCGCCGAGAACCGAGCCGTCGGTGTACTGCCCGCGCACCGCGAGCTCGGCTTCTTTGCCTTTCGGAAACTCGCGCAACGCGCGCAGGACTTTCACCTTCTCGTCGCGCACCGCATCGGCCTCGAATGCGACCGGCGGCTCCATCGCGACGAGCGACACGAGCTGCAGCATGTGGTTCTGGATGATGTCCCTCGTGATGCCTGCGCTTTCGAAGTACGCGCCGCGTTTCTCGACGCCGATCGACTCCGCGACCGTGAGCTGCACGTGGTCGATGTATTGGCGATTCCAGAACGGCTCGAAGATGCCGTTCGCGAAACGCAGCACGAGCAGGTTCTGGACGGTTTCTTTGCCCAGGTAGTGATCGATGCGGAAGAGCTGGCGTTCGCGGAACGTGGAGACCGCGACGCGATTCAGCTCGCGCGCCGACTCGAGGTCGTGGCCGAACGGCTTCTCGATGATCGCCCGCGTGTACGGTCCGTCTTTCTCCGGATCGTTGACCATCTGCTCCTTGCCGAGGAGCTCGCAGATGAGCGGAAAGTAATCAGGCGGAACGGCGAGGTAGTAGATGCGACGCCCGCCCGTGCCGCGCGTCTTGTCGAATTCGCCCAGGCGCTTCTTGAGTTCGACGTATGCCTGGTGCTCGTCGAAGTTCCCGCGGACGTAGAACAAGCCTTTGGCGAAGTTCTCCCAGATCGCATCGTCGACCGGCCGCGTACGCGCGTGCTTGTCGCACGCTTCGCGCATCAGCTTGCGGAACTCGTCGTCGGTGTAGTCGCTGCGCGAGAAGCCGACGATCGTCTGGCCTGCGGGCAAAAGGCCGTCGTGGGCCAGCGAGTAGAGGCCGGGGATCAGCTTGCGCTGCGTCAGATCACCCGAGGCGCCGAAGATGACCAGGCAGGAGGCGTCGGGCACGCGCTCCTGCTCGAGTCCTTCGCGCAATGGGTTGGGCTCGACATCGGGAGCGGTAGTGGTCATGGCAGGATTCTATCTCCGGTGAGCGGGTGTCTCGCCCGCAAGCCGACGGGCGTCGCGCCGGGCGGCCATTTCGCGAGCGCGCGGCAGCGGCACGAGGCGTACCGCTGCATGCGGGCGAGACGCCCGCTCACCGTCCCCCTCACGTCTGATAGCATCGATGCCCATGTGGCAATACACGCCCCGCGTCGCCGTCATCCAGGGCATTCGCACGCCGTTTGCCAAGTCCGGCACGCACTACGCACATCTCTCCGCTCTCGACCTCGGCAAGCTCGTCGTTTCCGAGCTCGTCGAACGCTCCGGCATCGATCCGAATGACATTCAGGACGTCGTGTTCGGCAACGTGATTCCCAGCGTCAAAGCGCCGAACATCGCCCGCGAGATCGTCCTCGGCACCGGCCTTCCCCGCAAGATCCCCGGCTTCACCGTAGGCGAAGCCTGCGCGTCGGCGAATCAGGCGATCACGTCCGCTGCGGACATGATCTTCCGCGGCTATGCGGACACCGTGATCGCCGGCGGCGCCGAATCGCTTTCCGACGTCCCCATCCTCTTCTCGAAAAACTTCGCCGAGGCGCTCGTCGCTTCGAGCAAGGGGAAGAGCATGGGTGCGAAGCTCGGCGCGTTCAAAGGCATCCGCCTGAAGGATCTCGCGCCCGACGCGCCCGCGATCGCGGAGTCGACCACCGGCCTGACGATGGGCGAGTCGGCGGAGAAGATGGCGAAAGAGAATGGCATCAGCCGCGAGGCGCAGGATCGCTTCGCGCTGCAGAGCCACCATCGCGCCGCCGCGGCGTGGGCCAGTGGCCGCTTCAAGAACGAGGTGATGACCGTCGTCGTGCCGCCGAAGTTCGACAACGTCGTCGAGGCGGACAACATCGTGCGAGCCGACACGACGTACGAGCAGATGGCGAAGCTCAAGCCGGTCTTCGATCGTAAGTACGGCACGATCACCGCCGGCAACGCATCGCCGCTCACCGACGGCGCGGCCGCCGTGCTCCTGATGTCCGAGGACAAGGCGAAGGCGCTCGGCATCAAGCCGATCGGATTCCTCAAGAGCTACGCGTACGCGGCAACCGATCCGTTCGATCAGCTGCTGCAGGGTCCGGTGTTCGCGCTTCCGACCGCGCTCGAACGGGCGAAGGTGAAGCTCGAGGAGATCGGCGTGATCGAGATGCACGAGGCGTTCGCGGCGCAGGTGCTCTCGAACATCCAGTGGATCGGCTCGAAGAAGGTGGCCGAGGAGAAGCTCGGGCGGAACGAGGCGATCGGCGAGATCGATCCGGAGAAGATCAACCGGACCGGCGGCTCGATCGCGATCGGCCATCCGTTTGGCGCGACCGGCGCGCGCATCATCACGAGCGTGTGCAACGAGCTGCAGGTGACCGGCGAACAGTACGGTTTGGTGACGGTTTGCGCGGCGGGCGGCATCGGCGTGGCGATGGTGCTGGAACGGGAGTAAACAAAACGTAGGGCCGGCTCTCCAGCCGGCCCCATGAACTACGGTCGCGGCGGGCGCCGCCCGCCGCATCATTCTTGACTGCGGCCGGCTGGAGAGCCGGCCCTGCGTGCAGCAACGCACGCCCGCTACAATGCCGCTGTGCCCCACGTCGTCCGCGCCGTCTGTCCCCACGATTGTCCCGACACGTGCTCGATGCTCGTCACGGTCGAGGACGGGCGGGCCACGCGTATGGCGGGCGATCCGGACCATCCGTTCACGCAGGGATTCCTCTGCACGAAAGTCGCGAAGTACGTCGAACGGACATATCACCAGGACCGGCTGCTCCATCCGCAGATCCGCGTCGGCGCGAAGGGCGAAGGGCAGTTCCGGCGCGCGTCGTGGGACGAAGCGCTGCAGCTGATCGCCGAGCGTTTGCAGGCGGTCATCGACTCGCCACACGGGCCGCAGGCGATCCTTCCCTACTCCTACGGCGGCACGCTCGGACTCATTCAGTCCGAGGGGATGGCGTCGCGGTTCTTCAAACGGATCGGCGCTTCGAATCTCGACCGCACGATCTGCGCGTCGGCCGGCGCGGAAGCGTGGACGTACACGTACGGCCTGCGCATGGGCACCGATCCGGAAGCGGTGCCTGCGGCGAAACTGATCATTCTGTGGGGAACGAATACCCTCACCTCGAATCCGCACCTCTGGCCGTTCATCCGCAAGGCGAAGGCGAACGGCGCGCGCACGATCTGCATCGACCCCATTCGCACTCGAACCGCTGACGCGTGCGACGAGCACGTCGCCCCGCGCCCCGGCACCGACGCCGCCCTCGCCCTCGGCATGATGCATGTGATCTTTCGCGACGGCCTCGAAGACCGCGGCTATCTCGAAACGATGACCGTCGGTTGGGAGAAACTGCGCGATCGCGTGCTGGCCGAGTACTCGCCGGAACGTGTCGCCGCCATCTGTCGCCTTCCCATCGAAACGATCGAGCGCCTCGGCAAGATGTACGGCGAGACGCGGCCGTCCTTCATCCGCGTGAACTACGGATTGCAGCGCCACGGCGGCGGCGGCTCCGCGATGCGCGCCGTCGCTCTGTTGCCGGCGGTGACCGGCGCGTGGGAGGACGCGGGCGGTGGCGCGCAGATGTCGACATCCGGCACGTTCATGCTCAACACCGCCAAGCTCGAACGCCGCGATCTCCTCCAGCCCGGCACGCGCACGATCAACATGTCCCGCCTCGGCGAAGCGCTCACCGAGACCGACGACCCGCCGGTGAAGGCGATGATCGTCTACAACTCGAATCCCGCGTCGGTCGCGCCGGAACGCGAAGCCGTGCTGCGCGGCTTGCGGCGCGACGATCTCTTCACCGTCGTTCTCGAACACTTCCGCACCGACACCGCCGACTACGCGGACGTCCTCCTGCCCGCGACGACGCAGCTCGAGCATGAAGACATCCACAAGGCGTACGGACATCTCTACCTGATGTACAACCGCCCGGCGATCGAGCCGCTCGGCGAGTGCGCGTCGAACACGGAGATCTTCCGCCGCATCGCCGCGGCCATGAATCTCGATCACGACGAATTGAGAGCCTCGGACGATCAGCTCATGCGCGACGTCCTCATCGATGCCGGCGTCACGACGCCACGCATCACGCTCGACGAGTTGCGCGAAGTCGGCTCGATCCGCCTCGAGGTGCCGACGCCGCATCTGCCATACGCGCGCGGGACGAAGATGATGACGCCCAGCGGCCGCATCGAGATCGAATGCCCGCGCCTCGAAAAGCTCGGCATCGATCCATTGCCGCTCTACCTCGCGCCGCTGGAATCCGAGGAACGCAGCCCGGAGCTGGCGCGCCGCTATCCGCTCGCGTTGCTCTCCCCGCCCGCGCACAGCTTCCTCAACTCCACGTTCGTCAACGTCGCCTCCTTACGTCGCGCGGCGGGAAAGCCGACGCTCGAGATTCACGAAGACGATGCCCGCGTACGTGGCGTGCACAACGGCCAGACCGTCGCGATCTTCAACGACCGCGGGACCTTCACGGCCGAGGCGGTGGTGACGGACAAGGTGCGGCCAGGGGTGGTTTCCGCGCCGTCGATCTGGTGGGGCAAGCTGACCGCCGACAACACCAACGCGAACCAGACCACGTCCCAGGCCCTCACGGACCTCGGCGGCGGTGCGACGTTCTACGACAACCGCGTCGAAGTCCGCGTGCTGTGAGCGGGGTGTCATCCTGAACAGCGAAGACTGGGAAGGATCCGCACCGATCTTGCGCTGCGCCTGAAGGTACGGATTCTTCGCCGTCTGCGCGACTCGGAATGACACCCTGGCGCGCCCGCGCTACACTCTCGGCCCGCATGAGCCCATTCCTGCTCCCGATGATCGGCATCGCCCTCGTCTGGCTGGTGATGATCGTCCTCAACGAGACCATCGGCCTCTTCCGCTGCGATCACTTTTCCGGGCCGGGGCTGAAGTACGCCGCGTACGTGTGGCTCGGCCTCTTCCTCTTTCTCCTGACGTTTCTCGTGACGGCGTCGGCGCAACGCGAGCCCTCGCCGAAAGAGATCGCCTCGACGCCGTTCTATTCGCTGTTCGGCCTCCACGCGATCCTAGTCGTCTTCCTCGTCGGCTGGTGGCTGCTCAGCGGCCTGCCGTCGATCGGCACGTTCCTCAATCTGCGCCGGGAAAAGCTCGGCGAGGCGACCTTGGCCGGCTTCGCGATCGGCGTCGGCGGCTGGATGATCACCATCGCGGTGGCGATCGTCGTCGCGCTGCTGCTCAGCGCGGCGGGACTGATTCCGAAGAACATGAAGCCGTCGCCGATGATCGGCTTCCTCGCCGCGATGCCGATCTGGAAGAAGATCCTGATCGTGCTCTCGGCGATGACCGTCGAAGAGGCGTTCTTCCGCGGCTGGCTGCAGAAACGCATCGGACTGATCGCCTCCACGCTGCTCTTCGCCTCGGCCCACGTGACGCTCGGCCAGCCGTTGCTGCTCATCGGCGTGTTCGTCGTCTCGCTCATCATCGGCACGACGTTCTACCGCACGCGGAACCTGCTGCCGGGCGTGATCGCGCACGGCGTGTTCGACGCCATCCAGCTCTTCGTCATCATCCCCATCGCCTTCCGTTTCGCAGACCTCGGCGTGTAGCCGGCACACCCGGCAGCGTTGGTCAGCCAAGCCTCAGCGAGCGTTCGTCCCTGAATTGTCTCCACCGCAGTCTTCAGCGAAATTCGATGAGAAAACTCCTTCTCGCCCTCACTCTCCTCGCCAGCTCTTCGATCTTCGCCGCCCCGCCGCCGCTCAACGACGCGGCGCGCGCGATGATCCGCGACATCTACAAAGAGCTGATCGAGATCAACACCACGGATTCGGTCGGCAACACGACCACGGCGGCCGAGGCGATGAAGGCGCGGTTGCTTGCGGCCGGATTCGCTGCGGCAGACGTGCAGGTCCTCGGGCCGGATGCGCGAAAGGGAAACCTCGTCGCGCGCCTGCACGGCAGCGGCGCGAAGAAGCCGGTGCTGCTCCTCGCCCACCTCGACGTCGTCGAGGCGAAGCGCGAGGATTGGTCGGTCGATCCGTTCACGTTCCTGGAGAAGGACGGCTACTTCTACGGCCGCGGAACCGGCGACGACAAGGCGATGTGCGCGATCTGGATTGCGACGCTGATCCGGTTCAAGCAGGAAGGTTACGTTCCGAATCGGGACCTCATCGTCGCGCTGACCGCGGATGAGGAGACGGGCAACTTCAACGGCGTGCAGTGGCTGCTGCAGAACCATCGCGATCTCATCGATGCCGAATTCGCGCTCAACGAAGGTGGCGGCGGCGCGATGCGCAAGGGGAAATATCTCTACAACGGCGTCGGCGCAAGCGAGAAGGTTTACGTGACGTTCCGCCTGGAGACGAAAAACAAAGGCGGCCACAGCTCCGTGCCGCAGAAGGCGAACGCGATCTATCAGCTCGCCGACGGCCTCACGCGTTTGGAGAAGTTCGATTTCCCCGTGAAGCTCAACGAGGTGACGCGCGCGTATTTCCTGCGCATGTCCCAGATCGAGGATGGTCCGAAAGCGGCCGACATGCGCGCGGTCGCGGAGAAAGATGACCCACAAGCCGCCGCCCGCCTGTCCGAGACGCCGCCGTACAACGCGCGACTGCGCACGACTTGCGTCGCCACGCGCCTCGAAGGCGGTCATGCCGACAACGCGCTGCCGCAGTCTGCAAAGGCGACGATCAACTGCCGGGTGCTGCCCGGCGAAGACCCCGAGGCCGTGCGCACGAAGCTCGTGGAAGTGCTCGCCGATCCTTCGATCGAGGTGACCTGGGTCGACAAGGCGAAGCCCAGCATCCCGACGCCGCTGACGCCGTCCGTGATGAAGCCGATCGCCGAGGTGACCGAGGAGTTCTGGCCCGGCGTGCCCGTGATGCCGCTGATGGCGACCGGCGCCAGCGACGGCCTCTAAACCCGCAACGCCGGCATCCCGACTTACGGCCATTCCGGCATGGCAAACGACGTCAACGACCTCCGCGCCCACGGCAAGGACGAACGGGTGCCGGTGAAGTCGTTCTATCAGGGTAACGAATATCTCTAT
>JAFAVZ010000662.1 GCA_019242175.1 Acidobacteriota bacterium | reverse complement strand
GTTCAGGAAGCCGTCAAAGCCACCGGAGCGAACGCCTCGGTTATTTTTGTGCCTCCACCATTTGCAGCCGACGCCATCATGGAGGCCGCCGATGCGGAGATTCCACTCGTCGTTTGCATTACCGAAGGCATTCCGGTGAACGACATGCTGAAGGCGCACGACTTTCTCCGGAAGTCGAACGCCCGCCGCGTGGCGAATGGTGAGAACCCGTCGCGCCTCATCGGACCGAACTGCCCCGGCATCATCACGCCGGGCCAGGCGAAGATCGGCATCATGCCCGGCCACATCCACATGCCCGGCCCGATCGGGATCGTCTCCCGCTCCGGAACGCTCACGTACGAAGCGGTCGGCCAGCTGACGAAGCGCGGCATCGGCCAGTCGACCGCGGTCGGCATCGGCGGCGATCCGCTGCCGGGCACGAACTTCGTCGACTGCCTGGCCGCGTTCCAGGCCGACGCCGCGACCGAGGCGATCATCATGATCGGCGAGATCGGCGGGACGGCGGAGGAAGACGGCGCCGCATTCGTGGCGAAGCACGTGACGAAGCCGGTCGTGGCGTTCATCGCCGGGCAGACCGCGCCTCCGGGCCGCCGCATGGGCCACGCCGGCGCGATCATCAGCGGCGGCAAAGGCACCGCGGAAGAGAAGATGAACGCGCTCGAAGCGGCGGGCATCCACGTGGTGAAGGCCCCGAGCGCGATGGGCGAAAAACTCGAAGAGGTGTGGCGCCGGTGACGGCGAACCGGTGAGCGGGCGTCCCGCCCGCGAGCGGCCGGGCGTCTCGCCCGGTCGCCACATTCCGGTATACGAACCGCGGCGCGGGACGCGCCGCGGCTGCGGGCGGGACGCCCGCTCACCGCACCTCTTCCACCGCGCCGCTTCCCAGGTTGTAGTACGCGGCGAGAATCTTCACTCGCCCCGACCTCACCGCATTGCGAATCAGCGCGCTGTGCGCCGGCAGCCATGCGGCCGACGCGCGTGCGTTGCGTTTCGTCGCATCTTCCAGTGACGGTGGCGTCGCCCAGTTCGAGCCGAACGACTCGCGGATGCGTTGCGTGAGCTCGACGAGGCTCGGCGTCAGCTTGTTGTCGTCGCCCGCGAGCGCGGCTTCCACGGCCCCGCAACGCGAGTGGCCCATCACGATGATGAGCCGCGTCCAGCCCTTGCTCACCGCGTACTCCAGGCTCGCCAGGTCGTAGTTGCTCGCGACGTTGCCCGCATCGCGCACGACGAAGATCTTCGCCAGATCGCGTTTGAAGATCAGCTCCGGCGGCACGCGGCTGTCGGCGCAGGAGAGGATCGCGACCGGCGGATGCTGACCGTCTTCGACGTCCGTCGCGGCGCGTTGCTGGCGCAGATCGTTCCAGCTGATCGTGCCGCCCTGATAGACGAGATTCGCGCCCTGCAGCTCTTTCCACAGCGCGTCGGGATCGTTGGCGTCGGTGTTGGAGGTTTGCGCGGCGAGCGGCAGCGCCGCAATGCAGAGGATGAGAAACGAGCGAAGCATGGCATCTCCTCGGTGCAGTAGGATGAATCGATGTTGCGAACGGCGATTGCCGCTCTTCTGTTGGGGATGATGACCACCTCCAGTTTGGAGGCGCGTTGGCTGAAAGGCAACACGCACACGCACACTTTACGCAGCGACGGCGACGCCGAGCCGGAAGCGGTCGTACGTTGGTACCGCGAGCACGGATACGACTTCCTCGTCATCACCGATCACGACAAGATCACGACTCTCGACGGCGGCGGGATGCTCCTCATCCCTGGCGAAGAGGTCACGGACAAGCTTCCGAAGAAGCCGCTTCACCTGTGCGCCCTCGGTCTGAAATCGGTCGTGACGCCGCAGGGTGGAGCGACGCCGGTCGAAGTGCTGCAGCACGACATCGACGCCGTGCGCGAAGCGGGCGGCATCCCGGTGATCAATCATCCGAATTTCTACTGGGCCTTCGGCGCCGAGGAGCTCGGGCAGTTGAAGAATGTTTCGATGGTGGAGATTGCAAGCGGACATCCGCTCGTGAACATGGACGGTCCGCCGTCGGTCGAGTCGATGTGGGACGTGCTGCTGACGAACGGCAAACGCGTGTACGGCGTCGGCGTGGACGACGCGCATCACTACGGCCTCGAGCCGCCGAAAGGTGAGCTGCTCGCGCGTCCCGGCCAGGCGTGGATCGTGGTGCGCGCGGAGAAGGCCGAACAGGCGGCGATCCTCGCGGCGATGGAACGCGGCGACTTCTACGCGTCGACCGGACCTTCCATCGAAACGTACGACGTGACGCCGGAGATGATCGCGTTGACGATCAAGCAGACGTACCAGAACCGCTATCGCGTGCAGTTCGTCTCCCGCGGCAAAGTCCTGCAGGAGACGGTGGGTACTTCAGCGACGTATCGCATCCGCGGCGACGAAGGCTACGTGCGCGCGAAAGTGCTCGATTCGAACGGCAAGGCGGCGTGGATGCAGCCGGTATTCGCGGCGGTGAAGCAATGACGAAGCTGCGCGTGGAGCTCGCGGTACCTGTTCACGAGCTGGTGCTCATCGGCGGCGGAGAATTCTCGTTCGGCGAGACGCGCGAGATCGACGAATACCTGCTGTCGAAGCTCCATCCCGAACGGCGCAAGATCGCGTTCCTGCCGACGGCCTCCGGCTCCGCCGAATACGCGGGGCACATCGGCAAGTACTTTCGCGAGCTCGATCCCCGCGTGGAGACGATCAACGTGCCGCTCTATCGCGGCCGCGACAATCGCCGCCTGAAGATCCTGAACATGATCCTCGGCGCGGGCCTGATCTACATCGGCGGCGGCGTGACGAACAACCTGCTCGAGAACCTGCGCGAGTCCGCCGCGGAGATCGCATTGCGCGACGCCGCTTCGAACGATGTGATCATCGCGGCGATCGGCGCGGCGGCGTCTTCGTTCGGCACGCACGCGCGCGACATGCGCGCCCACGCCGCCTCTCTCCCCGCCCTCGGCTGGCTCGCGCACACCGTCGTCGACGCCGGCTTCGATCCGGAGAACGACGTGACGCTGCGGCGTTTGATGTCGATCCCCGAAACGCGGCTCGGCCTCGGCATCCCCGCGGGCACTGCGCTGGCGATTCGGTCCGATGGGTCGACGACGGTCGTCGGTGGAGGCAACATCGCCGCTTTCCGCAAAGCGTGAGCCGTGGCTCGCGTGTTGCAGCCCGGATCGGAGCCCGGGAGGCACAAGGACATCGATACGTTGCCCGAGACCGCAACTGCGGACAAGACGGTCACGATCGACGAGATGGTCCGGTTCTTCAGCGTGCTGTCGCACGATTTGAAGTCCCCCATCTTCGCCGTCGACGGCTTCAGCGACCTTCTCATCAGCGACTACACCGACAAGCTGGATGAAGAGGGGCAGGACTTTCTTCGCCGCATCCGCTCCAGCGCGCAGCAGATGAAGCGCGTGCTGGACGACATGTCGCACATGGTCAAGCTCCTCGCCCGCCCGCTCGCCCGGAAGCCGACGCCGCTGCGGGAGATCGTCGAGGAGGTCATCCTCAAACACAACTTCGCGATCGAAGAAGGCGGCGTCACGGTGGACGTCCCCTCCGACCTGCCGGTGATCAACGTGGACGGCGAGAAGATGCGCGAGGCGATCGGCTCGATTCTGTCGAACGCGCTGTTCTTCACCGACCAGCCGAAGGGCGACCGCCGCATCGCGATCGACGCGTCGTCAGACGGCGGTCGCTATCGGATCTCGATCAAAGACAACGGCACTGGCATCGACCCGAAATACGCGCCGCAGGTGTTCGAGCTCGGTGGCGTGAGCAAGCTCGATAAGGCGCGCGGCGGCGGCCCCGGCTACGGCCTGTTCCTGACCCGGAGGATCGTCGAGAGCCACGGCGGCGACATCTCGGTGGAGTCGAACCTCGGCGAGGGGAGCACGTTCACCATTACCCTCCCTCGATAGTTCTTAGTTCTTAGTTCTTAGTTCGTAGTTCGTAGTCGAAGGAAGGATCTCTCCTGTGAGAGAACGACTTCCTTCCTCAGACTACGAACTACGAACTAAGAACTAAGAACTTTTCCTCAACGATTGGCCGCGATTACCTCTGCGACCGCGGCATCGTCTGAATCCTCAGGCAACGGCTTCTCACCCTTCAACGCGATGATCTTGAAATCGACGTAGCGGTCTTCGGCGATGTCTACGCCGAGGGCTCGGGCGGCGGAGCGGGAGAGATCGAGGACGAATTTGCGGGCGTAGGGACCGCGGTCGTTCACGCGGCAGCGAATCGTCTTGCCGGTCGCGCGGGCCGTCACCTCGATCCAGCAACCGAGCGGGAGCGTGAGGTGCGCGGCGGTAAATCGTTCCGCTTTGTAGCGCTCGCCATTCGCGGTCAGTGTCCCCTCGAGCGAACGCGAGTAGTAGCTGGCTAGTCCGCAGATCTTGTGTTTGGCGGCCAGAGCCGTATAGCGGGCGATGCGGAGGTCGAGCAGGCTCGGCAGGAGGGACCGTACGGTAGGCGGCTGGGCGAGGGACGGGTCGAGGTTCGGACACTCCAGCTCGGCAGCAACTTGTTCGCGGGCAGCATCGCACACCGGTTGCGCCAGCGCGACGTGCGCGCTCAGCAATGCTCCTGCGAGCGCGATCCAAAGAGCCCGGTGCTGCATGGCGGCGCATTCTATGGAGTTTCAAGGGATGCGCCAAAAGCCGTCTCCGAAAGTGGTCAGTTTCGAATCTTAACTAGTTGTAGAACCAATGGCTTGGTCGTGGCGTCTCCTTTGCAAATAAATAGTCGACCGAAGAGGAGGAAGTCGATGGCTGAGATCAAGACGACACGACCGTTCCAACAGCGCTTCCTCGACGGCTACGACCGTTCGGCACTTCGTGAAGAGGTGCAAAAGGTCAAGCCGAAGCGCAGCGCCAGCAGGAAGAAGTACGCCTCCTGGGCCCTCGGCGCCTCGCTCGCGGTCGGGGGCATCGGCGGGCCGATGATCTTTCACCAGCAGCATGACGCCTCGTCGAACCAGTCGGCGGAGGCGCAGCAGCCGATGTCCGACCAGGAGCTGGCGAAGCAGATCGCGCCCGATCTCGATCAGGCGAAGAGCATCGCGCAGCAGGTCGCCGGGAGCATGAAGGCTGTGACGTCGGGCGTCGAACAGGCAGCCGCCGGCGTGACGGACGTCGCGAAGGCGAGCACGGTCGCTCAGGCTCCGCAGAAGGTGGCGGCGGCGGTGACGGACAGCGTCAAGGAGGACTTCTTCAAGACGCAGGTGCCGTTCGGCAAGATCATTTACCAGGAGGCGGTGAAGAACAATCTGCCGCCGGAGCTGGTAGCGGCGGTCGTCCACACCGAGTCGAAGTTCAAGCCGACGGCGCGTTCCGCGGCCGGCGCGCAGGGCCTCATGCAGCTGGTGCCGAAGACCGGCAAGTGGATGGGTGCGCAGGATCTGATGAACCCGACGCAGAACGTGGCGGCGGGGGCGAAGTATCTGCGTTACCTCAGCGACCGCTTCGACGGCGACACGCAGAAGGCGATCGCCGCGTACAACGCCGGCGAGGGTAACGTCCGCCGCTTCAACGGCGTGCCGCCGTTCAAGGAGACGCGCTCCTACATCACGCGGGTGCGCAGCTTCCAGCGCGACTTGGGCGACCGCCTGGACAACCACGCTACGGACCGAGCCAGCGCCCAGATCGCGGACATGGCCACTCCGTAGCTGTGGTTCAATGACGCCCCATGTCGGGCCTGCGGCTGTTCATCGGTTTTCTCGTGATGGGAGTCGCAGTCCCGCTGGTCCTCTTCTTCCTCCTCGGCCTGGAACGCCCCACTCAATTCTTCACTGTCGCCGCTACGACCTTCCTCAGCTGGGGCGTGGCCGATCTTCTCGCTTCGATCCTGGGACGGCCGCGGCTGCGCGACCGCTCGCCGGGGAAGGCGTTCAAAGAAGATTGGGAGAGACGGATTGAGGATTGAGAATTGAGGATTGAGGATTGAGGATGAAGGAAAAGCGACCGGACGGCGAAGCCTCAATCCTCAATCCTTCATCCTCAATCCGCCGCGAGCACCGGCGAGCGGCGCTAGAGCCAGTCGTCCATCTTCTTCAGCAGCTGGTCGATCGATAGCAGATGTTCGCTGCCGTCGGACTCGCGCACGAAGATGGCGTGGTACCAGCCCTTCATCCCGATCGGTTTGTACAGATCGTCGCCGACTTTGAGGCGGCTGCCGGAGACGAGCTTCAGAAAGACCTGCTCGTACGCGGAGCGCGTCAGGCGGCGATCGGGGAAAGGCGTGTGCTGCGTCTTGCGGCGCCGGTCGTTGGCGGCGCGACGGTCGCGTGAGGTCTTCGAAGGCAGCAGCGCGGTGCCGCGGCGATCGAGATAGGGCGATGTCGTGCGCGGCGGCACGAGCTTGCCGGGTGTGTCGGACTTGCGGCGCGAGAGCGCGGCTTTGCGTCGCGGCGGCACCACGATCGGGCGCGCCTGAAGATCGTCAGCCGTGACGGCGGCTGGCGCCTTCGGCGTGGGCGACGTCGCAATCGGTGGCTTTGCAGGCTCGACGGCGCCTACACTGAGCATCTCCGTGGCGTGCTGCGTCCGCGCGCCGGCGCGTTCGACCACGTACTCGTCGATCGACGTTCCGGTCCACGACTCGTGGCGCGGGCGGAGCAGGCCCATCTCCGCCTCGTAATTCTTCAGCTCGTGGATGACCATGCCCCACTTCGCGAGGTTGCCGACGTCTTCATAAGCCGTCGGGCGGTCGATGAGCTCGAGCATGGACGGCGTCCTTCCCTCGAGCACGGCGAAGAGCAGGCGGAAGCTGAACGGATCCGAGAACTTGCGGATCGAACGGCGGAAGAACCACGCCGTTTCGAGCGCCATCCGGCGCAGCGATTTCTTCTCGCCGAACTGCGTCGTCCAGAGCACGGCGTCGACGTCGCTCGTGTACGGGCTCTGGCCGGGATAGTGGAAGTCCTTCGTCAGCCAGCCTTTGCGCGACGTGTGCTTCCCCGGAACGACGCCGGCGATCACCGGGATCGGCAGCTTCTCCAGGAGCGATAGCTCATACGACGGCCACGACATCACCTCGCGCACGATGCCGACGATCAGCGTCGCGGTCGCGACCATGAGGCCGGGGTCGGGCGTGAAGTCGCAGGTGATCTCGATGCGATTGCCGCGCGGGCGGACGCCGATGCCGGTCGAGCGGCGGTTCGCCGCGACGAGCATCGCCGGAACGGGAAGGAGATAAGCCAGAAGCAGCGCCAGCTTCTTGATGTTGCGGCGCCGGTTCTGCTCCGACTCCGGAATCTCGTAGGAGATGTTGTAGTGGCTGCTGTACGCCTTGAGGCGCACCGTGTGGCCGTTCTCTTTGCCCCAGCGCGTCAGCTGCTCGCGCACGAAGCCGATCTGTTCCCACAGATTGCGCACCATCCGCGCCGTGCTGTGCGGCGCGAGCTCGATCACCGGCGTCACGACCTCGATCACGCCGCGGTCGAAATACACGGCGCCGCCGGTCGGCAACTGCAGGGACGTTTTCTCACGCGCGAGCAGAGGCCGGTCGATGAACGCGCTCGGGTGTTTCCAGTAGGGCTCGGGATTGATCTCGACTTCATCGAGCCAGACGTTGAACTCTGACTCCATCCCGATCACGGGCATCTCCAACCAGGTCCGCTGGCCTCGGAGAACTTCGCTGTCGAGATCGGATTTCCAATCAGGTGAAGGCATGGATGTGCGGTCCGGAAGGGTACTGACGAGGTGGGTAGTGCAAAGGTTTTGCCGGGGGCGAAAGACGGATCACGCGCCCGGTTCGTTGCCCTCAACCACGGTCCGGCGATCCTTCTTCCTTCGATCTTCGAAAGCGAAGCGATGGCGGTTTTCCTGCGGTTGCTCCATGCGGTCTTCACTGATTTCGCGCGGGAGATTCACGACATAGCCGAGGTCGATGTGGACGTGGTCGTCTACGCTGAGGCCGGTCGTGTGCCCGTACGGCAGCACCTCCAGATCCTCGCTCACGTCCTCGGCGATGCCGTTGTACTTCTCGATCGTTTCCTTCGTCTTGAGGATGGTCGAGCCGATGCGGTAGACGTCCGCGGCCGTGGCCCACATGTGCGGCGTCGCGTCGGTCGAAAGCTTGTGCGACGGGGATCGATAGCCGCCGTTCACCGCGATGTGGACCGAGGAGCCGACCACCGAACGGAAGTGCTCCATATAGAACGCCAGGAGGCGGATGGCGCACGGCACGTAGCGCGGAAACTTTTGCAGCCGCGGTGCTTCCTTGAGGTCGACGAGGATGAACTCGTTGAGTCCGAAGTGCGGCGTGAGGCGGATGCTCGTGGCGATCTCGTGCGTCGGCACTTCGTAGAAGTAACGGGGCAGGCGATGCCGGCGGCCGTGCTGGTCGCGGATCATCTCGCCCGGCTTCAGCAGCGAGCGCAGTTCATCGTCGAGATCGAAGGCGTCGACGACCTTCAGATTGGGTACGGCGTTCGTAGTGGTCATGCAGTCGTTCCGGCGAGCGTTTGAAAGATGTCCCGCGAGACTTCGGCCACCGCCGTCCCCCGCCCCGTCTCCGCCGCGAACTGCGTCAGGATCACGAGCACGTAAGGCTTGCGGCCGTCGAGGTAGACGATGCCGGCGTCGTGATGCACGGTCGAGATGTTCCCCGTCTTGTGCGCCACCCGTGCCGCGGACGGCAGACCGGCGGGGATTCCGCTCCGGTACTGCTGTTCGAGCATGATGTTCAGCATCTCGTCGCTCGCCTTCTGCGAGTAGGCCTTGCCGTCGGCGATCAGGC
>JAFAVZ010000354.1 GCA_019242175.1 Acidobacteriota bacterium | reverse complement strand
AGATCCTTCGGCGTCTTCGCGCCTCAGGATGACACGCCACTCCCACGCGACCGCCTGTCATCCTGACCCGCGAAGACGGGGAAGGATCTCCTGTTGCAGGCGATCAGCGTCCAGGCCGGGAGATCCTTCGGCGTCTTCGCGCCTCAGGATGACACGCCACTCCCACGCGACCGCCTGTCATCCTGACCCGCGAAGACGGGGAAGGATCTCCTGTTGCAGGCGATCAGCGTCCGGGCCGGCAGATCCTTCGGCGTCTTCGCGCCTCAGGATGACACGCCACTCCCGCGCGACCGCCTGTCATCCTGACCCGCGAAGACGGGGAAGGATCTCCTGTTGCAGGCGATCAGCGTCCGGGCCGGCAGATCCTTCGGCGTCTTCGCGCCTCAGGATGACACGCTGGGCGGAGGCTCCTAGCCTTCTCCCGGAACTGGCGCGCCCGGTTGCCGAGGCTTGGCCAAGCAACGCCGCCGCCCGTGCCGGCTTGCGTACTCCCGCAAGACCGGGCAACACTCTGCGCATGGCAAAGTCCGAGCAGGTGGTGATCGAGGCGGCGGGGCGGGAAGTGGTGATCACGAATCCGGGCAAGGTGTTCTTCCCGAGCGCGGGCTACACGAAGCTCGATCTCGTGAACTACTACGCCGCGGTGGCTGACGGCGCGTTGCGCGGCATCGCCGCAAGGCCGATCGTGCTCAAACGATACGTGAACGGAGCGGACGAAGAGCCGTTCTTCCAGAAGCGCGCGCCGGACAAGCGTCCCGACTGGGTCGAGACCGTCGAGTTGCGATTCCCTTCCGGTCGCACGGCAAGCGAGATCGTCGTCCGCGACGCCGCCCAACTCCTCTGGATCATCAACCTCGGGTGCATCGATCTGAACCCGCATCCGGTGCGCGCGGACGATCTCGATCATCCCGATGAGCTGCGCGTCGATCTCGATCCCGGCCCCGGCGTCGGCTTCGAAGACGTGCGCCGCGTGGCGCTCGTCGTGCGCGAAGTGCTCGACGATCACGCGCTCGTCGGTTGGCCGAAAACGTCCGGCTCGCGCGGGATCCACGTGAACGTGCGCATCGAACGGCGTTGGAGCTTCGATCAGGTGCGACGCGCGGCGCTCGCCGTGGCACGCGAAGTCGAACGGCGCGCTCCCGAGCTCGCGACGAGCAAGTGGTGGAAGGAGGAGCGCCACGGCGTCTTCCTCGACTACAACCAGAACGCGAAGGACCGCACCGTGGCGTCGGCGTATTCGGTGCGCCCGACGCAGGACGCGCGCGTCTCGATGCCGCTCGATTGGGACGACGTCGCGGACGTCGATCCTGCCGAGTTCACGCTCGTGACTGCGCCGAAGCGTTTCGCGAAACGTGGCGATGCGGCGGCCGGCATGGACGAAGCGGCCGGCTCGCTGGAGAAGCTGCTCGATCTGTCAAAGCGTCAGGAAGCGGAAGGCCTCGGCGACGCCCCCTGGCCGCCGCAGTACAAGAAGCAGGCAGGCGAGCCGCCGCGCGTGGCGCCTTCGAAGGCAAAGAAGACGACGTCCTCGACCGGACGGCGGCAATCGAAGCAGCCGCTGATCACCGTCGCGAAGGCGGAGTCGAAGGAAGACGCGCTCGCGGGACTCGAGCGTTGGAAAGCGCGGTATCCGGAAGCGGCGGCGAAGCTCGCCGTCGATGACGTGCTCGTCGACTCGATGCGCGGCCGTTCGACGACCTGGACGCGCATCCGCATCAATCTGCGCCACGTGCCAGAGGACGAAAGGCCGGCCGAGGAGACGCCCGATCCTGATTA
Source organism: Acidobacteriota bacterium (assembly GCA_019242175.1). Taxonomy (GTDB): domain Bacteria; phylum Acidobacteriota; class Thermoanaerobaculia; order Gp7-AA8; family Gp7-AA8; genus JAFAVZ01. Next base: position 12,738 of record JAFAVZ010000354.1, on the reverse strand, counting down.
CGACCCGTGGCGCGGATGGCGCCCGCCGCCGAAGACGCGTTCCAGTTCGTAAGCGGGCGTGACTTCGAGCTGGTCGTAGCGGCAATCCTCGGGCGGCTTGTCGAATCGCCAGCGCAGGAACCTGGCGGCGTGACGGAAGCGCGTGCCCTGCATGTGGTCATACGCGACTTCGCAGACGCGCTCCGGCCGCAGCGGCTCCCAGCTCAGATCCTTGCCGCGATTCCAACGGCTCGACGCGCCGGGCATCCGTTGCCCTTCCGCACTGGCCTGCATCTGCGCCTCGGCCCAACCGCGCCACGGGTGATTCTCCAACGCGTTCTCGCGCAACGGCGCGAGCTCTTCGACGAGCTCCTTGCGCCGCGCGATCGTGAAGGACGAGGTGACGCCGACATGATGCAACTTGCCTTCGTCGTCGTAGAGGCCGAGGAGCAACGAGCCGATCATCGTGCCCGGCCCGTTCTTGTGCCAGCGGAAACCGGCGACGACGCAATCCGCGGTGCGCGCGTGCTTGACCTTGATCATCGTCCGCTCGCCGGCGCTGTACGTCGACTCCAAACGCTTGGCCATCACGCCATCGAGCCCCGCCCCTTCGAACCGCTGGAACCAATCCTCGGCCAACGCGCGATCGCGCGTCGCGGGCGAGAGGTGGACGCGTTCGTACTCGCCACCCAACAGGCTGTCGAGCTTCGCGCGGCGCTGCTCGAGCGGCACTTCGCGCAGGTCTCCGTCATCCAACGCGAGCAAGTCCCACGCTACGAATGACGACGGCGTCTGTTCGGCGAGCAGTTTCACGCGCGACGCAGCGGGATGGATGCGCAGTAAGAGCGACTCGAACTCGAGACCGTTCGGGCCGGTGATCACGATCTCGCCGTCGACGACACAACGCTCCGGCAACGTTTTGCGCAACGGCTCGAGGAGCTCCGGGAAGTAGCGGTTCATCGGCTTTTCATCGCGGCTCTGGAGCAGGATTTCGTCGCCGTCGCGGAACACGAGAGTGCGGAAGCCGTCCCACTTCGGCTCGAACAGCCAGCCTTCGCCTCCCGGCAAGGCATCGGCGGCGCTGGAGAGCATCGGTGCGAGCGGCGGCTCGAAGGGAAGTCGCATGCCGGAATCGTAGTCGAACAGGGCGGGCACGGCCCGCCGCGCAGATGGCCAAGCCGCGGCGACCAGTTGCGCTGGAAGTGGTTTTCGGCAGCGGACACTCTTAGAATCCCGCCCACATGGACACTTTCGGCCCGCTCACCAATCCGCAGAAGACGCCCTCCGGCCTGGAGTACTCGATTGAACAGGAAGGCACCGGCGCGACACCGACGCCCGGCCAGACCGTGACCGTGCACTACACCGGCTGGCTGACGGACGGGAGAAAATTCGACAGCTCCCGCGACCGCAACTCGCCGTTCCAATTCACGCTCGGCCGCGGCCAGGTGATCCGCGGGTGGGACGAAGGCGTGGCGACGATGAAGATCGGCGAGAAACGCATGCTCATGATCCCGCCCGAGCTCGGCTACGGCGCCCGCGGCGCCGGCGGCGTGATCCCGCCCAACGCGACGCTGGTGTTCGCGGTGGAATTGCTCGGGACGCGGTAAAGAAAGCAACAGGAGGTTTTCGATGACGACGAATCGCGAGTTCTTCATCAAGCGCTGGGAGATCGAACAGGCCGCATTCCGCAAGGTGCTGGCCGCCGTACCGCACGATCAGCTGACGTATTCGCCGCACGAGCGTTCGACGACGGCCGGCAATCTCGCCTGGCAGCTCGCCGACGAGCAACGCGGCATCATCGACTTCCTCGAACGCGGCGAGACGAACTTCCAACCGAAGCCGCATCCGCCCCACGCCGAGATTCTCGAGGAGTGGGATCGCGCCACGGAAGGCGCGCGCAAGGCGCTCGGCGCCGCGACCGACGAGCAGTGGTCCCAGCCGGCGAAGTTCCTCTTCAACGGCGCACCGGTTTGGGAAGACACACTGCAGAACATGCTCTGGGGCTACCTCTTCGACATGGTCCACCACCGCGGCCAGCTCAGCGCGTACATCCGCCCGATGGGCGGCAAGGTGCCGTCGATCTACGGCCCGTCGGGGGATGACTCGGGGTCGTAGGCAGGCGTCGGCTCGCGGGTGAGACGACGGCTCGCGTAAGACGCGTTGAGCGTGTCTTCGTCGAGGTATTCGTCCCACTTCTCTTCCTCGCGATTCTCGACCGTCGCCGCGAGAGCGAGCACATCGACCGGACGCTCGGCGTCGCACGCAGAGATCGCTTCGCGCAACGAATCCACAGATAGCGTCTGCGCAACGATCGCCGGCCCCTCAGCTGACGCGTCGACGCCGCGCGCCAGCAGTTGCTGCACGATCGTGTTCATCGAACGATCGCCGTACCAGGGGAAGTACAACGCGCCCGAGCCGCTGTGAACGAACGCGGTTCGATCGAGACCGAAGCGGAGAAAGCTCTCGCGTCCTTCGCGAAGCAGATCCGCGGCAGTTGCATCGAGAAACGCTGGCGTCTCCGTCGCTCGATAGACAGCGAGCATTTCGCGGCGCACGCGATCGTGCACCATGCCCCGCCCGGAACTGTCGAAGACCGGCACGCGGCCGCCGCCGGCGGGGATGAGGTCGATCACCTTCTTCGCCGAATCGACGCTCATCACCTTCCAACGCCGGCCGGCGAAGATGAGGAACGAGCCCGTGCCGATCGGCGTCAGGATCGGCAACGTGCCGAGGCTCGAGCCGGCGGCGACGAGACGGTATTCGTCGGGCGAGATGAACGCCGTGTAGAAGTCGTACTTGTTCACGAGCCGCTCGCCGAGCGCGCCGAGGTGCAGGTCGCCGTTGCGTTGCTGCTCGACCAATTCGCGTGACTGCAACGCGCGCAAGAGGCCCATGTACATCGTCTTCGTCACGCCGCCGAATGGGCCGCTGTCGCAAAGCATTGCGTACGCGTCGGCAGGCGTGACTCCGCCGTACTGCGCGATGAGCGACAGCAATTGCTGCACGAACGTCGAGCCGTGCAGGATGTCGGACGGCGGCGGCTCGCTCCACTTGCGCAGCAGGAGGTTGATCATCGCCACGGTCTCGACCAGCCGCACGCGCATCGCATCCTGCGCCGAGCTCTTCTCCGTCACCTCCGACTCTTCGATGTACACGCGGAGGATCGCCGGATCGCCGCGGCGGCCGGAGCGCCCGAGGCGCTGGCGCAGGGAGGCGACGGAGGGCGGCGGGCCGATCTGCGCGACGCTCGTCACGGCGCCGATGTCGATGCCCATCTCCAGCGTGCTCGTACAGATCACCGTCAGCGGCCGATCGCCGCGTTTGAGCTGATCCTCGACGTCGAAACGCAGCTCCCGCGAGAGGCTGCCGTGATGGGCCATGAACTCCTGCGGCAACGACATCGCCTCGCACATGCGCGCCAGCATGTCCGCGTACAGCTCGACCGTCGCGCGCCGATTCGCGAAGACGAGATTGTTCGCGCCGCGCAGGTTCCGGAAGAGATGCTGGCCGATCGCCGGATCGTCGCCGCGGAATCCGAAAATGCGCAGCTTCACGCCGCTGCCGCCTTCACTCGACTCGACGATCGCCGGTACCGATGCGCGTCGATTCGGTGGACGCAGAAAATCGGCAGCGATGTTGATGTCGCCGAGTGTCGCGGAGAGTCCGATGCGCCGAACGGTGCGATGGAGCACGCGTTCGAGGCGATGCAGCAGCGATTGCAGCTGCATGCCGCGCTCATTGCCGATGAACGCATGCAGCTCGTCGATCACGACGAAACGCAACGCCGCGAAGATGCGCGCCACGTCGCTCCCCCGCCGCACGAACATTGCCTCCAGCGACTCCGGCGTGATCAGCAGGATGCCGTTCGGCTCGCGGATCAGCTTCTGCCGCGCCGACGCCGTGACATCGCCATGCCAGCGATGCACCGCGATGTCGAGCGACTCACACAAGCCATCGAGGCGCCGCCACTGATCGTTGATCAACGCCTTCAGCGGCCCGATGTACAACGTCTGCACGCCGGCCGCATCGGCATCCACCATCGTCGAGCAAATCGGCAGAAACGCAGCTTCGGTCTTCCCGGCCGCGGTCGCGGCGGTGATGATCGCATCGCCGTCGCCGCGAAGAATCGTGCGGATCGCCGCCTCCTGCACGTCGCGCAGCTCGGACCAGTGCTGGTCCCAAATCCAGCGCCGCACGCGTTCGTGCAGGAGATCGAACGACGCCGAGTCAGATGCGGAAGGTTGCGAGCTCGTCATCGGACGGATCGTCTTCGATCTCGCCATCGAGATCGGGATTGCGTTCGGCCTGGATCGTCACGGCACCGAGCAGCTCGCGCCAATTCGCCTGCGCGTTCTGTTCGAGCACAGACAGCAGGCTGACGAACGCCGTCACGGTGTTGCGCGGCGTACGGAAGTAGGCGTCGCCGATGCGCGTCGAACAGTGATGCATGAACGCCTCGAGCGCATCGTCCGGAATGAGATGCTTGGCCGGATCGCCGAGCGCGTACACGCTGCGGATGTTGCTGAGCAGGACGAAGAGATCTTCGCGCGTGAGCTGCGAGAGCGACAGCACCGGTCCGCTGAAATCCACCAGCCCGCCGGTCGCGAACTGATTCTGCGCAAGACGCGATTGCAATGCCGCGTAGCTGTACAAACCGCGGCGTGTGTCGAGCAAAAACTCCGGCGTGCCGCCGAGCAGAAACCCCATCCCCTCGGCCGTCCCCTGCAGCACGTCGTTGAGCACGCGCAGGATCTGTTCGTAGTTGCTGTTGCGCGCCTGCGAGCTCGCGAGCTTGTAGAGATTCACCAGCTCGTCGAGCACGATGAGAAGCCCGCCATATCCGGCCAGGCGGACGAAGCGCGCGAAGAGCTTCAGCTGATCGTAGACGTTTGCGTCGCCGACGATCGTCCGGACGCCGAGGTGCGTGCGCGCGTCGGTCTTGCTCGTGAACTCGCCGCGCAGCCAGCGCAGCGCCGATTCCTTCAAGTCTTCGTTGCCCGTGTCGTGCGCCCGCCAATACGCCTCGACGACGTGCGCGAAGTCGTAGCCACCGACGAGCTCCTGCAGCGACGCGAGCCGCGTGCGGATCACCTCCTCCACCGCCACGCCGCCACTGCGGGCTTCCGCGAGCGCGCTGCTCACGAACTTCTCGACGATGCTCGCCAATGCGCCGCCGTCCGGCTTCGACCGCGTGGCGATGTTGCGCATCAACTCCGCGTATAACGAACGCGCCTGGCCGCCGGTCGCGTGCAGGCGCCGATCGGGCGAGAGGTCGGCGTTCATCGCGACGAGATTGCGCTCCAGCGCAATGGAGCGGATGAGATTGAGGAAGAACGTCTTGCCCGAGCCGTACTCGCCGATGACGAAGCGGATCGAGGCGCCACCATCCGCGATGCGATCGATGTCGGCGACGAGCGCCTTCACTTCGTCATGCCGGCCAACCTGAATGTGTTGCTGCCCCGCCCGCGGCACGACGCCTGCGCGCAGCGACTGGATGATGCTCTCCCGATGCTTCGGCTTGATCTGGGTCTGGGTCATGCGATGAGCTCCTGCGCCACCTTCGAATGGATCGAGATCGGATCGTCGTCTTCCCACAGCGGCTCGCCGGCGATCTCATACGCGTAGTCGTTGATCGCCTCCAACGCGCCGTCGGTCATCAGCGAAAGCTCGTCGGCGAGTTGCTCGACCTCGCTGCGCGACCAGCTCTCGCGCGCGGCGAGCTTGCGCAGAAGCGACGCATGCGCGGCGTCGAGCGGACCGAGCGCGCCTTCTGGCGCCACTGCCGGCGGCGCGACTTCCTCGACGAAGATGCGTCCGAGGAGCGCGGAGACTTCGCGCGTCTCGGCCATCTTCAACTCGATGCGTTTGCGATCGAGACCGGCGATTGGCTGCGGCGGAACGCGATAGCTCTTCGGCGCCGACGTCTGCACATCGACCGTGACCGGCTCGTCGTCGGTCGACGCCGCATTCACCTCGCGGTAGAGATCGTTCGGATCGAGACCGAGCAGCGCGTAGAGCTTCTCCAGCACCTTCATTTCCCGCGGATCGAGCACGCCGTCGGTCGTGGCGATGCTGACGAGAAAGCGGCCGATGTGCAGGCGCGCGTCGCGCGAAAGCTGCGCGAGACGTTTCTTCATGCCGCCGGTGCCAGGCCGCGCTTCGAGCAGCCAGGCGAGATGCGCGCCTAGGCGTTGTCGTTCACCGGCGGAGAGGCGGAGCTTCTCGCCGATGTGCGCCTCGATGATGCCGCGTTCGGCAGCAGAAACATCGTCGTCCGCGGCGCTCACGAGCGCGCCGAGACGCATGCAGATGGTCGCGGTCGCGTATTCGTCGGACGCCGCGCAAGGACAATCCGCCAAACGGCGGAAGACGACGAGGTGTCCTTCGCCTTCGAGCACCGGCCCGCCGAGGCGGACGTCTGGCTCGAGGCCGTACCCGAGCTTCTCCAGCGACTGCGCGAGCAGCAGCGCCTCGGCCTTCGCGACCTTCTCCGGCCGCGCGACGCGGACGTAATGCAGCAGCTCGCCCGCACCGAGGTGCGCGCGGCCATGCTCGTCGAGACGCGAAGCCACGAGATCCGCGAGCGCGCTCGCATCAGCGGAATGCGTCCCTTCGACGAGCTCGGGGGGCAACAGCGCAAACGCCGAGAGCGAACCGCGACCGTTGGGATTCTTGCCGAGGAAACGGCTGTAGGAGTCGAGCGCATCGCTGCATTCGCGTGCGAGCTCGACGAGCTTCGTCGTCGGACGCGAGAGCGCTGTCACGTCCGGCAGATGCGGAGCCGTCACGCGCAGCGGCTCCAGCGCATCGCTCGCCGGCTGATAGTCGATCGTGATGAGCGTCTTGTTCGGCTTGACCGTCATCCCCTCGCCGAACTTCTGCGCGTAGCGGATGTGGAACAGCAGCTCGAGCTCCGCCGCGCATCGCGTGGCCGGCGTGTTCAGGAACTGCGTGGAGCGCAGCCAGTCGAGCGCGAGCGTCGCCGGAATTGGCTTCTCCGCCGCGGCGAGCTCGCCGAGCGCAATGCGCAGAAAGGCGGGCGCCTCGTAGCTCGGGCTGATCGGCGTGCGCGCCAACGGTCGCGCGCGCGGCTCGATGCATGCGAGCGCGTCGAGCAACCCGGACGAATACGACGCGAACGACGAGTTCCGTGCGTAGAGACTGCGCAGACGAACGATCTCCTGCGCGATGACGAGCATCTCGTCGGCGCTCGATCCGCGATCGTGAATGAACTCGTAGACGCGCCGTTCGAGGCCGTAGAAGAAGAGGAAGACGTAGCCGATGTAGGCCTGCGGATCCTTGCGTCCGCCGGCGAGCCATCGCAAATACGCGGTGCGGCTCGCGGCCGAGATCCCGCTGTACGACGGCCAGTACGGCATGCCGTCGCCGGCGTTGTTTGCATGGCCGGGATCCGCCGGAAGCTTCGGATCGATGAGCGCCGGCTCGATGGCATCCCAGTCGGCGAAGACGTTCAATCCGCTGCCGACATAGACGAAGTTGCCGATCGCGTAGCCGTGCACGGTCGCGTTGCTGCCGAGCGGCATCCACAAGCCGGCCGAATCTCTCCGCCGCACCGGCCGAGCTTCGGCGCGTTGCGCCTGCAGCTGTTCGAGCCGCGCCTTGCGATGGATCGAGGCCTGCAGCAGGCGTTCGAGATCGTTGGGCAACGTCCACCGCATCAGGAAGTTCGTCATTCCACGGAAAGACACCATCCCGCCGGAAAAGTGGCGTTCCGCCACGATCGCCGTCCTTTCGTGTCTTCCCTTCGATGCGACTTCTCGGCGACCGGGTCTTGCTCGCGACCAGCGACCTCACGACGCACGTCCGCTGCGAACACGCGACCTACCTCGAACGCGGCACGACGAGCGGCGAGATCGAGCCGCTCGCGAAACGGCCGCCGTCCGCGATGACCGAGGTGATCGTCGAGAAGGGCAAGGCGCACGAACGCGCGTACGTTGAAACGCTGCGCGCCGCCGGACACCGCGTCGTGGATCTCCAACACCCGGCGTGGACGATCGACGGCTTGCGCCGCGCCGAGGAAGAAACGCTCGCGGCAATGCGGAGCGGCGCCGATTTCATCTACCAGGCGTCGTTCTTCGACGGCCGTTGGCAGGGCTATCCCGACCTCCTCCGCCGCATCGAACGTCCCTCGAGCCTCGGCGGCTGGAGCTACGAGGTCCTCGACACGAAGTTCTCGCACTCCGTGAAGCCGCACTTTCTCCTGCAGCTCTCCGACTACAGCGCGCACGTCGCGCGGCTGCAGGATCTTCTTCCTGATGAAATGCACGTCATCCTCGGCACGAACCACACGGTCTCGTTCCCGGTCGATGCCTTCGGCGCGTACTACCGGCACGTGCGGAAGTCGCTCGACGACTTTGCCGCGCGCGAGCAGCCGCCGATTGCGTATCCGGTCGAGTTCTGCGCGCTCTGCGAGTGGCTCGCGCACTGCCGCAGGCACTGGAACGAGATCGACCACCTGTCGCTCGTTGCGAACATCCGTCGCTCGCAGGTCACGCGCCTCGAACGCAACGAAATCCCGTCGCTCGCCGCTCTCGGCGACTCCGCACGGGATCGCCGCGTGCCGAAGTTGTCCGCGGAAAGCTTCGCCTCACTCCAACATCAGGCGCAGCTGCAACTGCAGCATCGGCGCACCGGCGTCCACACTTTCGAGCTACTACTGCCGGTAGAGAAGGGCCGCGGGTTTCTTCGCCTCCCGGAGCCGCACCCGGGCGACATCTTTCTCGACTTCGAAGGCGACCCATTTCTCGGCGACGGCCTCACGTTCCTGTTCGGCGCCGTCACGCGATCCGAGTATCGATGCGGCTGGGCGCACGATGCGGCGAGCGAGGCGATCGAGCTCGCAAAGCTGATGGACTTCCTCGTCGCCAGGGAGCCCGGCGCGCACATCTATCACTACGGCGCGCTCGAGGTCGCGACGCTCAAACGTCTGGCGATCCGCCATGGAACGCGGGAACGCGAGCTGGACGATCTGCTGCGCCAGGAAGCGTTCGTCGACCTCGCGGCCGTCGTGCGTCAGGCGATGCGGATCTCCCATTCCGGCTATGGGTTGAAGAAAGTCGAGACGTTCTACTTCAATCGAAAGGAAGAAGGCGTGGCAGACGCCGGCGGCGCCGTGCTCGCGTACGAAACGTGGCTCCAGACGCGCGACTCACAGCTCCTCGCGTCGCTCGCGAAGTACAACGAGGAAGACTGCCGCTCGATCGTCGGTATGCAGCAATGGCTCGCGTCGATTCGTCCCGAGGGCGTGGATTGGCGCGCGGCGCAGGAACCGGAGCCGCAGAAAGAAAGCCGCATCGAGGAAGACCAACGCAACGACGCGCTGCATCAGCAGCTACGCGCCGGTGGCGCCGAGGAGTTGCTGCTCGCGCAGCTGCTCTACTACCACCGGCGAGAGGAACGACCCGGCTGGTGGTGGTTCCACGAGCGGAAGAAAATGGGGCCGGACGAGCTTCGCGATGATGGCGAGGCGATCGCGGACCTGAAGCTGGATCCGAACCCGCCCGTTCCGGTCAAGAAGTCGAAGATCTTCACGTACACGTTCCCGGCGCAAGAGCATAAGTTCCGCGCAGGCGACGACGCCTTCGACGCCGCAAACGGCGAGAAGGTCGGCTCCATCGAGTCGATCGACGATGCGACCGGAACGCTGCTCCTGCGCCGCACGCCGGCGACGATGAACGGCGAACCGCAGGCGATCATCCCGAAGCCGAAAACGCGGACCGAAGTGCTACGCGACGCGGTCCGCCGCTTCGCCGAGGCCGCGTTAGAGAAGGGATTCGATGGGATGCCTTTCCGCGCCGGCGTCGACGTCCTCTTCAATCGCGCTCCGCGCGTGCTCGGTCTCGATCCCGGCGCACCGATCCAACCAGACAACGCCGATCTCACCCTCATCGCCGACATCATCCGGCGCCTCGACTCGTCGTACCTCTTCATCCAGGGACCGCCGGGATCGGGCAAAACGTACTTTGGCGCGCGCGTGATCGTGCAGCTGTTACGCGCCGGCAAGCGCGTCGGCGTGACGTCGAGCTCGCACGCCGCGATCCACAACCTGCTCGAGGAGATCGAGAAAGTCGCGCACGAGGAAGGCTTCTGGTTTCGCGGCCTGAAGAAGGCGAACGAGGAGTCGACGCGCTTCGTCTCGAAGCTCTCCCATCCGATGATCGAGTCGTCATCGGAGAAGAACGAGGCGTTCGCCGATCCCGCGGTTCCGTTGATTGCCGGCACGGCCTGGCTCTTCTCCGACGCCGCGCTCGAGCAGTCGGTCGACTATCTCTTCATCGACGAGGCCGGCCAAGTGCCGCTCGCGAATACGATCGCCATCTGCACCGCCACACGCAATCTCGTCCTCCTCGGCGATCCACTGCAGCTCGCGCAGGTATCGCAGGCGCCGCATCCCGACGGCGCCGGAGCCTCGGTGCTCGAACATCTTCTTGGGAAGCAATCCACCGTGCCGCGCGATCGCGGGATCTTCCTCGAGCACACGTGGCGCATGCATTCGGCGGTCTGCGGATTCGTCTCCGAGGTGATCTACGCTTCGCGATTGAGATCGGCCGAGGAATGCGAGAGACAGGCGGTGACCGTCGATGGTGTGGTCGAGACCGGACTGCACTTTCTCGCCGTCGAGCACGAAGGCAATTCGCAGTCGTCTGATGAGGAGGCGGAGTGCCTCGCGGCCGAGGTCCGACGGATGCTGCGCGGCACGTTCACCGATGCGAAAGGCAAAACGCGCAAGCTCGCGCCTTGCGATTTTCTGGTCGTCGCCGCATACAACGCACAGGTTCGCCATTTGCTCGCCGCGCTCCGCGCCGCCGGCCTGCACGACGTTCCGGTCGGCACCGTCGACAAGTTCCAGGGGAAGCAGGCGGCGGTCGTGTTCTTCAGCATGGCGACGTCGAGCGCGGCCGAGCTGCCGCGCGACATCGAGTTCCTCTTCAGCCGCAATCGCCTCAACGTGGCCGTCTCCCGCGCTCGCTGCGTCGCGACCGTGATCGCCAACCCGCGCCTGCTCGACGTCCCCTGCAAGTCGGTCGAACAGATGCGCCTCGTCAACGGCCTTTGCCGTTTTGTAGAGATGGCAACGCGCGGTTGAACCCGGAACGTCCGTTGCAAAAACGCCCTCTCGGAGGAATCCGAGATGGATCGCAATCAAGTCGAAGAACTGCTCTACCAGGCCCTCGAAACCGAGCTCGGCGGAGTGCAGGTTTACACCAACGCCGTTCGTTGCGCGCAGAACGACGAGCTGAAGGAAGAGTGGGAGAAGTACCTCGAGCAGACGAAGAACCACGTCCGCATCATGGAAGGCGTCTGCGAAGCCTTCGGCCTCGACCTCGGCAAGCAAACGACCGGGCGCAAGATCGTCAAGCTCAAAGGCGAGGCGCTCGTGCAAGCGATGCAGACGGCGCTCGCGGAAGGCGAGCCAGCCGCGGCGCAGCTCGTCGCCGCGGAGTGCGTCGTCGATGCCGAGACGAAGGACCACATGAATTGGGAGCTGATGGGCCAGGTCGCCGAGGAGCTCAAAGGCGATGAGAAGAAGGTCCTGAGCGAGGCGTGTGAGGAAGTCGAGGACGAAGAAGACGAGCACCTCTATCACACGATGGGTTGGACCCGAGAGCTGTGGATCGAATCCCTCGGCATGCCCGCGGTGCTGCCGCCGCCGGAAGAAGAGAAGGATGTGAAGACGGCGATCGGCGCGGCGCGGGCGAAGCAGTCGCGAGAGGAGCTGCTGAAGAAACATCCGCGCAAGAAGTCGGGAGAATAGCGATGGCGAGCAACGCGAAAACGACGCGCACGTCGGCGCGGCAGGCGAAGGTCCACGCGGAAGTGGATCAGCAGGACAAGAAGCAGGCCGCGAAGCCGAAACCGTCGAAGGAAAAGGCGACGCAAGCCGGGCAGCGCACCTATCCGCGCGAGTTCCCGAAAGAGCATCACAGCAAACCGGCGCTCGAAGCGGACCTCGAACAGAAGCCGATGTTCGAGGCGCCGGCGTATCGCGGCAGCGGAAAGCTCGACGGCATGAGCGCGCTGATCACCGGCGGCGATTCCGGCATCGGCCGCGCCGTCGCCGTGCTCTTCGCGCGCGAAGGCGCGGACGTCGCGATCGTCTATCTCGACGAGGAAGAGACGGACGCGAAGGAAACGAAGCGCCTGATCGCAAAGGAAGGCAAGCAGTGCCTGCTCCTCCCCGGCGACGTCACCGATCCCGACTTCTGCGAAGCGGCGGTGAAGAAGACGGTCAAACGCTTCGGCAAGCTCGACGTCCTCGTGAACAACTCCGCGTTCCAGGAGCACACCGCGAGCATCGAAGAGCTGACCGAGGAGCATTTCGATCTGACGATCCGGACGAATCTCTACGGGTACTTCCACATGGCGAAAGCCGCGGTGCCGCAGATGAAGAACGGCGCTTCGATCATCAACACCGGATCGGAGACCGGCATCTTCGGCCAGCCGCAGCTGCTCGACTATTCGGCGACGAAGGGCGCGATCCACATATTCACGAAATCGCTTGCGACGAACCTCGCCGAGAAAGGCATCCGCGTGAATTGCGTCGCGCCGGGGCCGGTGTGGACGCCGCTCAACCCATCGGATCAGCCGGCAGAGAAGGTCGCGAAGTTCGGCCAGAAGCAGGTGATGAAACGCGCCGCGCAACCGGAGGAGATCTCGCCCGCGTACGTGTTCCTCGCGGCGCCGTCTTGCGCGAGCTACATCACCGGCATCGTGCTGGAGGTGATGGGCGGAGGGCCG
>JAFAVZ010000243.1 GCA_019242175.1 Acidobacteriota bacterium | reverse complement strand
GCGAGGAGTTCGTCGCCGACTATCTATGGAAGATGGTCGCGGCCGGCGGCGAGTACGAGCACAAGTATCTGCTCGGGACATCTATCGCACGCCCGTTGCTCGCCAAGAAGCAGGTGGAAGTCGCGCTCGCCACCGGCTGCGACGCCGTGGCGCACGGCTGCACCGGCAAGGGCAACGACCAGGTGCGTTTCGAGCTCGCCTACCAGGCGCTCGCGCCGGAGCTGAAAGTGATCGCGCCGTGGCGCGAGTGGGACATCGTGTCGCGCGAAGACGCGATCGATTTCGCGGCGGCGCGGGGCATCCCGGTGCCGGTGACGAAGAAGGATCCATATTCGCGCGATCGGAACCTCTGGCACCTCTCGCATGAAGGCGGTCCGCTCGAGGATCCGTCGTTCGAGCCGGAGGCTTCGATGTTCCGGCTGACGACCGATCCCTCGCTCGCGCCGGACACGCCGGAGAAGGTGACGATCACATTCGAGAGCGGCATGCCGGTTGCGGTGAACGGCGAGAAGCTCTCGCCGGCGATGCTCATCGAGACGCTGAACTCGATCGGCGGACGCCACGGCGTCGGCCGCGTGGATCTCGTCGAGAATCGCCTCATCGGCATCAAGTCGCGCGGCGTGTACGAAACGCCCGGCGGCACGCTGCTCGTGACGGCTTTGAAAGCGCTGGAGTCGATCACGCTCGATCGCGACAGCGCGCACGAGAAGGAGCGCATCGCGACGCGTTACGCGGAGCTCGTCTACAACGGCCAGTGGTTCTCGCCGCTGAAGGAAGCGTTCGATGCGTTCGTCAACTCGTTGACGGATGACGTCACCGGTACCGTCACGCTCAAGCTGTTCAAGGGCAATGCGAGCGTCATCGGCCGCCAGTCGCCGAACTCGCTCTACTCGCAGGACCTCGCGTCTTTCGACATGAGCGGCTACGACGCGAAGGACTCGGCCGGCTTCATCCGTCTCTTCGGCCTGCCGCTGCGCGGCCGGAAGCGCATCACGCCGTTCGCGCTGCAGAGCGCGGAGAGCGCCGTTCACGGATGGATGAAATGACGATGTGGGGCGGCCGTTTCGCGGACGGCCCGTCGGCGCTGCTGCGCGCGCTCAACGACTCCTTCGCCTTCGACCGCGAGCTCTTCGCGGAAGACGTCGAGGGCTCGGTCGCCTGGGCCGGCGCGTTGCAGTCGTGCGGCGTGCTGAACGCGGAAGAACATGCGCAGATCGTGGAGGCGTTGCGTTCGCTGCGGCTCAGCGACGGAGAGCACGAAGACGTGCACTCTTTCGTGGAGTCGTCGCTGCGCGCGCTCGTCGGCCCGTTGGCCGGCAAGCTCCACACCGGCCGCTCCCGCAACGACCAGGTCGCGACGGATCTCAAGCTCTGGCTGAAGAAGGCCTGTGACGATGCATCGGCGCTCGTCACCTCGCTCGTGCAGGCGCTCGCGCAGCGCGGGTTGGGGGAGGCGGCGACGCCGATGCCCGGCTACACGCATCTCAAACAGGCCGAGCCGATCACGTTCGGTCACTGGTGCCTCGCCTACGCGGAAATGCTCCGCCGCGATCTCTCCCGCATCGCCGACGCGAAGTCGCGCGGCGATGAGTGTCCGCTCGGCTCCGCCGCGCTCGCCGGCACGCCGCTCGCCATCGATCGCGAGTCGCTCGCGCACAATCTCGGCTTCGCGCGCGCGACGTCGAACTCGCTCGACGCCGTCTCCGATCGCGACTTCGCGGCCGAGTATCTGTTCGCGTCGTCGCTCCTGCTGACCCATCTCTCCCGGCTCGCCGAAGACCTCATCTTCTTCACGAGCGACGAGGCTGGGTACGCGGAGCTGCCGGACGCTCTCGCAACCGGCTCGTCGCGCATGCCCCAGAAGAAGAATCCCGACATTCTCGAACTGACGCGCGGCCATGCGGCGCGCGCGCTCGGTGAGCTGACCGGCTTCCTCGCATTGCTCAAAGGACTGCCGCTCGCCTACAACAAAGACCTGCAGCTCGACAAAGAGCCTCTGTTCCGCACGCGCACGACGCTCGCCGTGCTGCTGCCCGCGCTCACCGCGCTCGTCGCATCGCTGCAACTGAACCGCGAACGGATGGCCGCGGCGGCGGGCAGCGAGCTACTCCTCGCGACGGCGCGCGCCGACAAGCTCGCCGCGACCGGCATCCCGTTCCGCGAGGCGCACGAGCAGATCGGCAAATCTCTCGATGCGAAATCGTCCATCACCGTCGAAGAAGCGCTCGCCAGCAAGAACGTGAAGGGCGGAACGGCGCCGCAGCGTGTACAAGAGGCAGCACGGGAGATTCTGGAATGAGACTGCCTCGCGGTTTTGCAGCCTCCGGCGTCCGCGCCGGCATCCGTAAGAAGCGCCCCGACCTCGGCCTCATCGTCGCCGAAGACGGCGCGACGGCCGCGGCCGTGTTCACCAAGAACCTGTTCCAGGCCGCGCCGGTCGTGTTGTCGAAGGCCGCGCTGAAGAAGACCGGTGGACGCGTGAAAGCGGTCGTCGTCAACGCCGGCTGCGCGAACGCGGTGACCGGACGGGAAGGCCTCGAAGCGGCGAAACGCGTGCGCGCTCGCGCCGCGGAGATCGTGAACTGTCCGCAGGACGAGATCTTCCTCGCGTCGACGGGCGTGATCGGCGTCGTGTTGCCGGACAAGAAGGTGACCGACTTTCTGCCCGACGCCTTTGCGCGTCTCTCGTCCGGCGGCGTCGATGCGCTGTCTCACGCGATCCTCACCACCGACGTCGGCCCGAAGATCGCGCAGGCGTCTTTCACACTCGGCGGCAAACGCGGCCGCCTCGTCGGTGTCGCGAAAGGCGCGGGCATGATCCATCCGAACATGGCGACGATGCTCGCGTTCGTGATGACCGACGCGAACGTCGCCCCCGCTGCGTTGCAACGCGCGCTGAAACAGGCCGTCGACCGCAGCTTCAACTCCATTTCCGTCGACGGCGATACGTCGACGAACGACACCGTGCTCGTGATGGCGTCCGGAAAGCTCGGCAACGAGACGAAGGCCGACCTCGCCGACTTCTCGCGCGCACTCGAGTCCATCTGCCGCGAGCTCGCATGGATGATCGTGCGCGACGGCGAGGGCGCGACGCGCGTGATGGAGCTCGAAGTGCGCGGCGCCCGGACCGAACGCGACGCCCGCCTCGCCGCCCACGCGATCGCGACGTCGCCGCTCGTCAAGACCGCGATCCACGGTGGCGACCCAAACTGGGGCCGCATCCTCGCCGCCGTCGGCCGGAGCGGCGCCCGCTTCTCGACGAAACGCGTTTCCCTATCCGCCGGCCCCGTGACCCTCGTCCGCGACGGCCAACCGACCGCATACAAGGAAAAGGACGCCGCCAAGGTCTTCGCCCGCGAACGCGTCCCGATCGTGGTGGACCTCGGCGGCGGAAACGCGAGCGCGTTGGTGCTGTCGTGCGATCTCGGGCACGACTACGTGTCGCTGAATGCGGACTACCGGTCGTGATGTAGTTGCTCGTTGCTCGTTGCTGGTTACTGGTTACTTGCGCCCCGGCTCGTTCGGGCGCTTCTGCGCGAGCAACCAGTAACCAGCAACCAGTAACTACCCCTCCTGATCCGCCACGATCTGCTCCAGGATCGCGTTTCCTTCCGATCCCACGTTCGAGAAGCGCACGAGCGACTCGAATTGCGTCGCGCCGTCGCGGGCTTTGCCGACCACGCGGCAGGAGAGCACCTCGGCGTTGCCGCTGAACTCGCCGTGTGAGGTGCGGAACGTCAGCTGTGCGTAGGTGCCGACGTCGAGCGCGCCGGCGTGGCGGACGCGGGCGCTACCGCGGCTCACGTCCACGATCACGCCATCCTTGCGGCCGAGGCGGGCGGGGAATTCGACGATGGCGCGGAAGCGGCCGCTCATGCGCCGCTTCACGGAGGATGGCACCTCGGGGGACTGGACACGCGTTTTCATCTCGGTTTTGGACCCGGGCGCAAGATTACGCTCTGCGGCATTCGCCTGCAACCGCCAGATGTGGCATTCTGGTGCGGGTCCATCCAATGAAAGACATGCATCTGCACCCGCGTCCTCTCGCGGCAGCGCGAGCCATCGAGGCCGATCTGAAGCGCACGCTCTACGGCTGTTTCGAGAGCATGAACGCCACGAAAGCGGCGCTCTATCTCGCCGTGACGAACAACGACGAGAGCGCGTACGAGCTCGTGACGTCGTACGCGTACAACGCCGCCGGCCGCCAGGCCATCGACGGCAAAGACGCGTTGCTCCAGCGCGTGCTCGCGACGCGAAAGCCGCTGGTGATCAACACCATCGGCACCGATCGCCACATCGGCGAGCTCCTCTTCCGCCAGCAGAACGAACGCCTCCTCGCCGTGCCGATCTTCGGCCGCGGGCGGCGCATCGTCGGCTTCGTCGACTTGCGCGACAAAGCAGGGCGCAAGCCGTTCGACGACCGTGACGTCGTCGCCGCGGAGCATGTCGTCGACGAGATCGGCAAGGTGTTGCAGTCGAAGGAACTGTACGGCGTCGGGCCCGTGCCTCTCGTCGTCGAGCCTCCGGCCAAACGTCGCTCATCGAAAATGCGTATCCCGGCGATCGTTCCGCGCGAGTCGGGCTCGCACAGCGCCGTCTCGACGGACACGCTTTCTTCGAAGGCAAAATCGATCGTGGCGCTCGCGCGGCAGAAGATGGAGCGGCGCAGTCTTCACGTCGAAGACCGCAGACGGATCCTGACCGCGGAAGACATCGAGAACGTGCGCGTGTTTCTGCCCGCCGCGCTCGCGTTGCCGTCGGCGGTGGCCGGCGTGTTGACGACCGTCGGCAAGGTCGAGAAGCAGGTCTTCGTCGCGCGCGGCGAGGTCGATCAGGCCACCATCAAATTGCTGCGCAAGCAGATCGAGAATTGGCTACACCGCGGCGAACGCGCGCTCACCGTCGAGCCGATCGTGTGGCCGACGGGACGGAGCGGCGCGTTCGTCTCGCCGGAGCGCATCCGCATCGTCGCCAATGCGCCGCTCGCGCCGCGCGTCGTCGAAGGGCTCGTCCTCACCGTCGCCTTCGAAACGTCGCCCGACGCCGAGACGCGCTTCCAGTTCCTCTCCTTCGTCGACCGTTTCGGCGAAGCCATCGCCGGCATGATCGGCCGCGTCGATTGGGCCGAGCAACGCATCGCGACCGCCGAGGCGCTGCTGGAGCCCGACTTCCAGAAGTTCCCGGGGATGGCTGACCATTGCCGCCTCACCTCCGGCATCGCGCAACGTTTCGCGCGCGTCCTCGGCCTTCCTTCCGATCAGGTCGAAAAGGCGCGCATCGCAGCGCTCGTCCACGACGTCGGCCTGCGCTTGCTCGACTACGAGAAGCTCGCGAAACGCACGCGCCTCACCGCGGAGCACATGAACGCGATGATGGATCACCCGCTCGTCGGCGCGATGCTCGTCGAGCCGATGCTCGGTGCCGAGATCGCCGAAGCGGTGCTGCATCATCACGAGCGCTGGGATGGCACCGGCTATCCGCGCAAGCTCGCTGGCGATCGCATTCCGCTGCTGTCGCGCATCATCCAGATTGCGGACGTGTGGGCGGCGATCACTTCGCCGTGGTCTTACGAGCGCGTCGTCGAGCCGAAGGATGCGGAGCAGGAGCTGCGCAAGGAAGCAGGCCGGCAGTTCGATCCGCAGCTCGTCGAACGCTTCCTCGCGAACATCAAAGAAGTGTCCTCCTGAAGCGGGCACGTAGGGCCGGCTCTCCAGCCGGCCCAATGAAAGTACGGACGCGGCGGGAGGCCCGCCGCATCATTCCTGACTGCGGCCGGCTAGAGAGCCGGCCCTACGTTTTTCGTCGATCGACGTGCTCGCTCAGGATGACACTAAACTACGGGCGCCATGAGAACGCTGCGCCTTCTCCCCCTCCTCCTTCTCGTCACGACCGCGCTGCAGGCCGCCGCGCCGGAGCCGGTGCGCGCACCGCATGCGATGGTCGCGTCGACGAGCGAGATCGCGTCGAAGGTCGGCGCGGACATCATGAAGAAGGGCGGCAACGCGGTCGACGCCGCGATCGCTGTCTCCCTCGCGCTGGCCGTCACCTGGCCCTCCGCGGGCAACCTCGGCGGCGGCGGTTTCATGCTCATCCGCAAAGCCGACGGCACGGCCGAGGCGCTGGACTATCGCGAACGCGCTCCGCTCGCGGCGACGCGCGACATGTACCTCGACGCGAAAGGTGACGTCGTCAAGGGCCTTTCGACCGAGGGATACAAGGCGGTTGGGGTGCCGGGAACGGTGGCGGGGCTCGCGCTCGCGCATCAGCGTCACGGAAAACTGAAATGGGCGGAGCTCGTCGAGCCGGCGCGCAAGCTCGCGGCGGAAGGCTTCGTCGTCAACTATCACCTCGCGCGCTCTCTTCGCAGTGAAGGGACGAAGAAGCGGCTCGGCAACTTCCCGGAATCCGTCCGCGTCTATCAACGCAACGGCAAGTTCTACGACATGGGCGAGAAGTTCGTGCAGCCGGAGCTCGCCGCGACGCTGATGCGCATCCGGGACAACGGCCGCGACGGCTTCTACAAAGGCGAAACGGCGCGGCTGATCGCGGAAGACATGAAGGCCCACGGCGGCTTGATCACGACCGCCGATCTCGCAGGCTACGAGGCGACGGTGCGCAAGCCGCTGATGGGCAAGTACCGCGGCTACGACATCCTCACCATGCCGCCGCCGTCTTCGGGCGGCATCGCGCTGCTCGAGATGCTGCACATGCTCGAGGCTTACGACCTGAAGGCAATGGGCTGGCATTCGTCGCAGGAGATCCATCTCGTGACGGAGATCGAGCGCCGCGCCTTCGCCGATCGCGCCGCCTTCCTCGGCGACGCCGATTTCGTGAAAGTGCCGGTGAGCGCATTGATCTCGACCGCGTACGCGGACAAACGGCGCGCGGACATCGATCTCACACACGCTTCGACGAGCGAGACGGTCGGCGCCGGCAATCCCGCGCCGTACGAGTCGGCGGAGACGACGCACTTCACGATCGTCGACGCCGAAGGCAGCGTCGTGAGCAGCACGTACACGTTGAACGACAGCTACGGCTCGGGCGTCACGGCGAAAGGCACGGGCGTGCTGCTCAATGACGAGATGGACGACTTCACGTCGAAGCCCGGCGTTCCGAACGACTACAAACTCATCCAGGGCGAGGCAAACGCGATCCAGCCGAAGAAGCGGCCGCTCTCTTCGATGACGCCGACCATCGCGCTGAAAGACGGGAAAGTCGCGTTCGCGATCGGTTCTCCGGGAGGACCGACGATCATCAACACGGTGCTCCAGGTCGTGCTCAACGTGATCGACTTCAACATGGACATTCAGGAGGCGATCTCCGCACCGCGTTTCCATCATCAGTGGTTGCCGGATGAGTTGTTCTGGGAGGATCGCGGCATCAACGCCGACACGCGGCAAATCCTGGAGAAGATGGGCCACAAGTTCCGCGAGCACCCGGGATCCCTCGGCGACGCGCAGGGCATCGCGATCGATCCGGTGAACGGGATGCGGATGGGGGCGTCGGATCCACGGTTGGGTGGCGTGCCGGTGGGCTGGTGATGTGGTTACTGGTTGCTGGTTGCTTGCGCAGCCGCGCCGGAAACGAGCCGAGCCGCAAGTCACCAGCAACTAACAACCAGTCACGGATCCAGACATACAATCCGCACCCATGCAACTCGACAAGAAGTCTCTCTCCAGCTACGCCGCCGCGGAACGCCAGAATTTCGAGAACAAGCTCCGCGAATTCGTGGAGGTTCCCAGCGTCTCCGCCGACCCTTCGCGCAAGCCGGACATGCGGCGCATGGCGGAGCTCGGAGCGGAGACGATCCGCGAGTTCGGCGGCGAGCCGCGCATCGTCGACACGGCCGGCCATCCGCTCGTCATCGCCTCGTTCCCGGGCGAGAAAGGCGCGCCGACGGTCACGCTGTACAACCACCTCGACGTGCAGCCGGCGTCGCGCGAGACCGAGCCG
The DNA here is from genome assembly GCA_019242175.1 of Acidobacteriota bacterium. Lineage (GTDB taxonomy): Bacteria > Acidobacteriota > Thermoanaerobaculia > Gp7-AA8 > Gp7-AA8 > JAFAVZ01. The sequence continues at coordinate 16,267 of JAFAVZ010000243.1, read as the reverse complement.
TGGAAGACCGAGCCGTTCGTCTTCACGAAGCAGGGCGATCGCTACTTCGGCCGCGGCACGACGGATGACAAAGGCCCCGCGCTCACCGCGTTGTGGGGCATCCGCGCCGCGCGCGAAGCAGGCGTGAAGGCGAACGTCCGCATCCTGTGGGAGCTCGAGGAAGAAATCGGCTCCGGCAATTTCGAATCGGCCATCAAAGGCCTCGACAAGGAAATCGCGACCGACTCGGTGATCGTGTCCGACACGATCTGGGTCTCGCGCAAACAGCCCGCATCGCCGGCCGGCCTGCGCGGCCTGCAAGGCTTCGAGCTGACGCTCGAGACCGGCCGCACCGATCAGCATTCCGGCGTCACCGGCGGCGCCGCGCGCAATCCGCTGGGCGAATTGATCAAGCTCGTCGCGGAGATGTACGACGCGACGACGGGCAAAGTGAAGATCAAAGGCTTCTACGACGACGTGGTCCCGCCGACGAAGGAGGAGTTGAAGGAGTTCGCTAACTCCGGCTTCGAGATCAAGCAGTTCATGAAGGATCACGAGTTCAAGTCGATCCGCACGGACGACGCGGTCGATCTCATGAAGCGCATCTGGGCGATGCCGACGTTCGAAGTGCACGGCGTAACCGGCGGCTATCACGGCGCGGGCATCAAGACCGTGATCCCGCCGCGCGGGTCGGTGAAGATCTCGACGCGCCTCGTGCCGAACCAGGATCCGCGCAAGATCCTGAAGCTGGTGAAGGAGTTCGTGGCGTCGCGGAATCCGGACGTGAAGGTGACGTCCGAGGCGAGCATGTGGCCTTACAAGGCTCCGACGACCGGACCGTACGCCGATGCCGTGCGCGGCGCGATGAAGTTCGCGTTCGGCCGCGAGCCGGTGTTCGTGCGCGAAGGCGGCTCGATCGGCGCCGTCGTCTCGATGGAGAAGGTGCTCAAAGCGCCGGTGATGTTCCTCGGCCTCTCCCTCCCCGAGCACGGCTACCACGCGCCGAACGAGAACTACGACTGGCAGCAGGCCAGCGGCGGCATGGTCGCGTTCGCGAAGTACCTCGAGGCGATCGGATCAATGTCATCCTGAGCCGCGAAGACGGCGAAGGATCTCCCGGCACGAGCGCTGGGCGCTCATATCAGGAGATCCTTCGCTCCGCTCAGGATGACAGGCCTCACTCCGGCGTCGGCCCTGTGTACTTTGCGCGGGGCCGGATGATCGCTCCCTCTTCGTACTGCTCGATCGCGTGGCCGATCCAGCCGATGGTGCGGCCGAGGGCGAAGAGCGCGAGCGGTGCACCGGGTGGGAGGCGGAGCGTGCGGCACATCGCCACGAGCGCGAAGTCGATCGTTGGCTGTTCGCCGATCAGCGACTCGGCGGCGCGGGCGAACGCGAGCGCAAAGTCGAGGTCCTTCGACTTGCCCAGCTCCTTGCGCAACATCGCCAGGAGCATCGTGGCGCGCGGGTCGCCGGCGGGATAGAGGCGATGGCCGAAGCCGTCGATCGTCTCGCCGCGGCGGAGACGATCGCTCAGCGAACGGCGGACGTCGCGCGCGCGGCGCGACTCATCCCACAGCGTTTCGACGCGCGCGCTGAGGCCGCCGTGCTTCGAGCCTTCGATCGCGGCGAGGCCGCCGAGGACCACCGAGTAGGGGTTCGCGCCGGCGGAGGCGACGCAGCGCGCTGTGAACGACGAGACGTTCAGCTCGTGATCGGCGGAGAGGATGATCGCGGCGCGGATCAGCTTCGCCGCGGACTTCGTCTTCGGCCCCCACTCGCGCACGAGCGTGTCTTCGATCGTCTCCTCGAGCTCCGCGGATTCGGCGGCGACGCTGGTCAACAAGTTGATGATGCGCCAGCCGGTCTGAGCGACGGAATGCGTCCGGAGGTCCCACGCCAGCGAGTCGCGCGCCCCGACGATCGGGAGGATGGACTGGCAGCGGTTGATGAACGGCAGGCCGTCTTCACTGCGGCCGCCGGCGACGACGTGGAGCGGCGTGCCGAAGATGTCGCTGTCGAAAGCGCCGGTCCAGATCAGCGACGCGACCTCCTCGATCGTGCGCGTGCGGGCGAGCTCCGCGACGTCGTGGCCGCGGTAGTAGAGGCTTCCGTCCGCGATCAACGCGATCGACGACTCGAGCACCGGCACGCCCCAATGCAACGCGCGTTGCGCCGTCTTCTCCGGATCGCGCCGCTCCTCGTTGCGCCTCCGCAGACGCTCGACGTCTTCGCGGTTGTAACGCCGCGCGCGCGACTTTCCCGCGGCGGGCTCGGAGCGGATGAAGCCTCGGCTGACATAGGCATACAACGTCGTCACATTCACGCCGAGCCGTTTCGCCGCCTCGGCGGCCCCGAGCCAGGTCGCCTCTTTCATATTGATTCTCCAATCAACATTGACGAGATCATACAGCGAAACTAGATTGCGGTCATGGTGACACAAACGATCAAGGCAGGACTGGAAGGTGTGGTCGTCGCAGAGACGCGGCTCAGCATGGTGGACGGCGAACGCGGCGAGCTGATCATCGCCGGCTTCCCCGTCGAGGAGCTGGCCTCGAGCGCCACGTTCGAGGAGACGTGCTGGTTGTTGTGGAAAGGCGCGATGCCATCCGCATCGGAGCTGCAGGCCTTTCGCCACGATCTCGCTTCGCGTCGGGATTTGCCGACGGAGACGCTGGAGCTGCTCGCCGCCTGCGCGCGGCGAGACGTCGAGCCGATGGATGCGTTGCGCATCGCGGCCGGAACGCTGTCGATGGGCGGCGGCGAAGCGGCGGACGTCGTCGCGAAGTTCCCGACGATCGTCGCGTCTTACGCGCGTCTCTGCGCCGGACGCGAACCGCTCTCCCCTCGCCCCGACCTCGGGCACGCCGCGAACTACCTGTACATGCTGACCGGCGAGGAGCCGTCCGCGGAACGGACGCGCGGGATGGAGACGTACCTCAACACGGTCGTCGATCACGGCCTCAACGCGTCGACGTTCACGGCGCGCGTGATCACGTCGACCGGCTCCGATCTCGTGTCGGCCGTCGTCGGCGCGGTCGGCGCGTTGAAAGGACCACTGCACGGCGGCGCGCCCGGACCGGCGCTCGACATGGTGTTCGAGATCGGCGATGCCGCACGTGCGGAGGAAGTGCTGCGGCGGAAGATCGAGGCGGGCGAGAAGCTGATGGGCTTCGGCCACCGCGTCTACAAAGTGCGCGATCCGCGCGCGGACGTGTTGGCGAAGGCGGCGGAACGGATGTTCACGCGCGGCGGCGACATGCACCTGTACGAGCTCGCGCGCAGCGTGGAAGTGACGGCGATCCGCCTGCTCGAAGAGTACAAGCCGGGACGCCGTCTGCAGACGAACGTCGAGTTCTACACCGCGCTGCTGCTCCACGGCCTCGGTCTCGAAGTGCCGTTGTTCACACCGACGTTCGCTGTCAGCCGCGTCGCGGGTTGGATCGCGCACTGCTTCGAGCAACGCGCGACGAATCGCATCATCCGTCCACAGTCGGTTTACGTGGGGCCGCGAGCGATGGTGGCTACGATTTGAGAACGTGGGGACGGGCTTCAGCCCGTCCCGGGACCGGCTGAAGCCGGTCCCCACGTTTTAGGAAGAACTCAGAAGAGGAGCTCGTCGTCGCGATAGCGCACGTACCCGCGCGTGCTCGAACTGCCGTTGTTCACGCCGACGTTCGCTGTCAGTCGGGTGGCGGGTTGGATCGCGCACTGCTTCGAGCAACGCGCGACGAATCGCATCATCCGTCCACAGTCGGTTTACGTGGGCCCGCGTGCGATGGTGGCCGCCCTGTGAGCCTATCGCCTTGGACGTAGGGCCGGCTCTCCAGCCGGCCGCAGTCAAAAATGATGCGGCGGGCGTCGCCCGCCGCGACCGTGTTTCACGGGGCCGGCTGGAGAGCCGGCCCTACGTCTCGCGCCTTGGCGACCATTTGGCCTCGTCATCGGAACACCCCACGTTACGGAGACAATTCGAAAATCAGGAACTCGTCGTCGCGATAGCGCAGCGCCGCGCGCGTTTGGAGCATCGTCTTCAGCACTCGATCGGTCTCGGGCGGGACTTCGAGCGCGAGCTCGCTTTCGATCGCCGTGAGCGGGCGTTGGCCCGGCTGCGCGACGCGGTACCAGCGCGGCCGCAGCAACACGTACGAGATGTGTTGCGCGCGCAGCTCGGCGTGCAGTGCATCGGGTGTGGGGAAGCGCGCGAGCCAGTGCGCGACGCGCGGCCCATCGAGGTTCGTCGCGGCGAGGAACGGGCGATCCAGCTCGAACGTTTCGTGCTCGCCGAGAAGAAGCACGCGGGCGTCGCGCGGCGTTTCGCGCTCGAGCCACGCGTATGGCTTCGCGAACGCGCGTTGCCGCGCGATGTACTGCTCCGCCGATTCCTGCCCGCCCAGATACGGGAGCACGTCGTAGTCGGCAAAGGAGAAGAGGACGAGCACACCCTGCGCTGCGAGTGCGACGCCGATCACCAATCCGCCGACGGCGCGGAACGCAGGACGCAGGTCGTGGAACGCGTCGCCGATGATCGCCGCGCCGGCGATGGCGAGAGCAGCGACGCCATTGATGATGTTGCGCGAGCCGGGGCCGATCGTGAGGAGGATCGGCATCTGGATCGCGCCGATGATCGCGAGATCGCGCGCCGTGCGGTTGCGCGATCCCAGCGCGAGCAAGCCGGCGACAAACGAGACGGCGATGGCGATGCCGAGCGATTCGTCGACGAGGCGGACGTCTAAGATGTCGGCGCCGGTGAAGAACTCCCGCCAGCCGCCGAGCGTTGCTCCGCCCGCGCGATAGTTCTGCACCGCTGGCGCGTCGGGCAGCAGCAGCGGCGCGATCGGCGAGCCGGTCCAGACCGCGTTGCGGATGTAGAAGAACGCGCCGAATGCGATCGTGATCGCCGCCACTTTCAGCAGGACGCGCGGGTCGCGCCGATGGCGAAAGAGCACGATCAACGCGAATGCGGCGACGAACGGCAACGCGGTGTACTTCATCGCGAGCGCACCGCCGGCGGCGGCGAACGCGGCGAGAGGATCGTCATCTTCGTAACGCTCGACCGCGAGCGCGAGGAGGGCGAGCACGCCCCACTCGCTGAAGGCCCAGCCAGCGATGAGCATCAGCGCCGGCGTCCAGGCGAGCATCACCACCGGCCACCACGCCGCGCGCGGCGCGATGCGCATCGCGAGCCGATGCACGGCTGCGAGCGCAGCGAGGTACAGAGCGAAGTGGACGAGCTTCGCCGCGACGCCGCCGCTCAACATCAGAGCGGAGAGATCGACGAACTGCAGCGCCAGTGCGAGGTAGGAGTTCGAGCTCAGCGGCAGCTCGATCATCCGGCCGTACAGCTGATACGCGTGGGGGATCGCGAGCTTGTAGATCAGCTCATCCGGCGCGTTCACCGGGGCGAGCGCGGCAACGAGCGCGAAGAGGATCGGCGGCGCGAGCAGCCACGGCACGCGTGGCATTGCGAGCGTCGGACGCGCGCGCCACAGGAGAGCGACTCCGGCGAGTGCGAAGAGGTACGTGAGCCACGGAACCGGCCGGATCGAGATCCAGCTCACGATCGCCACGAGCGTGCCGAGAGCCGGGACGCCGACGAGCGTGCAGGCGAGCAACGTCGTGCGCCGCAGCACCGCGCAACCGGTCGCGTAACAGGCCAGCAGAACGACGATCGCGGCGACGAGCGCGCCGCTCGATTCACGCAGAACGAGGCGCGCCGGCGCGAAGCGTTGCAGGAAGAGCGCGGTCACCGCGACGCACGCGATCGCAGCCGCGACGGCAACCGTTCGCGAGCGTTGCAACCTCTCCCCCGCCGCCTCGTATCCCTCTTCCGGGGAGGACCCGATCATGCTGGCGTTGATGATGACACTGTTCGCGCTTCTGTTCTCCGTCGCGGCGGTGATCGCGGTCGTCGGAGCGGTGCTGTGGGTCGCGAAGACGGCGCTTCACCTGATCTTCCTGCCGCTGAAGCTGTTGTTCCTGCCGTTCCTCGCGATCTTCATCATCGTGAAGTTCGCGATGATCGCCGCGTTCGTCGCGGTCATCGCCGCGGTGCTCATTCCGATCGCGATCGTGGCCGCGCTCGTCGCGTTGCCGATCATGGCCATCGCCGCGTTGGCCTGAACGAAAAGTGCGCGCCCGAGCGGCGAGCCCGGGCGCGCATGGAGAAAGCCAAAGAACAGCCTAACGACGCATCCGGTCGAAGAGCTCGCGCAGCGGGTTGGCCGCCGTGCTCTTGCCCGCGGAGAGCGGCGCGTTCGCCGGGAACTGGCCGCTGATGAACGCCGCGTCGGCAGTCGCGTTGTCGACCACCGAGCCGTAAGGCACCACGGCGCCGTTGCCGCCGGTGATGCGGAACTCGGCGCTGCCGATGTCGAACTGCGCTTCGTTGCCGATGATCGACGACACCGGGAACTGCATGTGCTCGAAATTGCCGGCCGGCACCGTGAACAGGCGCGAGCCGATCGGACCGCCGGCCGCGTTGCGCACGGTCACGAGCACCCCGACGGAACCGCTGGCGGTGTTCGTGTTGCCGGCGACGAAGCCGAGGTTCGAGCGAAAGCGCGCGTTGTTCTGCAGGCCGGGGATGTAGGCGACGGCGCTCTGATCGCTGCGGCCGGCGACGTTCTCCAGGAAGTCGCGCACCGGCGGCACGGTCTGGCCGATCGTGTTGCCTCCCGGGCTCGAGCTGTAGGAACGGCTCGTGACCGCGAACGGGCGGTCGGCGCCGATGAGAATCGCGCCGGTCACGCCGTTGGCCCGGAAGCCGTTCAGCACGTCCTGCAACAGCAGGCTACCGCTCGGCGGAACCGTCGCCGTCGCGTTGCCGGACGGCGTCACGGGAAACACGTTATCGGCGTTCCCCTCGCCGCTCTCGATCAGCACCATCTGCACGTCGAGCGGCGCGTTCTGCAGGTTGAGCAAGGCCACGTCGCTCATCCACGTCGTGCCGTTGCGGCCCGGCGTGTGGCTTGCCACCGGGATGACGTAGAAATCGGAGTACAGGCTCTGCGCGCCGGCGGCCGTGGCCGCGAGTGCGACGAGCATCAAGAGAATCCATCGGGTCGTTCGCATGGGCGGTCTCCTCAGGGATGGGGCCGGCTCTCGAAGCCCTGGCTCGGGAGCGCGGTGTACGGGAAGGTGGAGAGGAACGCCTTGTCGTTCGCGTCGACGCCATCGCCCAGAGCGTTGTTCGGCGACTTGTCGTAGCCGGGCACGAGCACGCCCGCGAGGACGCGCAGCTCGATGTCGACCACGTCGTCGGCGAGACGGCGTCCGTTCGGGAAGCCGCCCAGATCGCCGGCGATCACGCCGAGGTTGTTGACGTTCGCGCCGGCCGTCGGCGGGACCGCCACGTTGAGACGCAGCATCTCGGACGGCACCACGTTCGGCGGCTGGTTCTTGCCCGGGACGCCGGTGAGGAACACCTGCACGATGTCGTTGCGCGGCGCGGGCGGCACGTCGATGCCGTAGAGCAGATTCATCAGCTTCGCCGCTTCCGGATCGAGGATGCGGTTGCGGAAGTCGGCGTTCGAGTCGTACAGCGCCTTGTCGCCCGAGGGCTCGGAGGAGTTGAAGATGTCCTTGAACGCGAGCGGCATCACGACTTCATTGACCAGCGGCATACCGAGGCGCGAGACCTGGGTGAGACCGCTGAGCGTCTGGCGGAGCGGCGCTCCGGCGTTGCGGATCGTGAGGCGCGAACGGCTCGACGTCGCCCAGATGCCAATCACCGCGTTGGACGCGGCCGGATCGGTCGGCGCGGTGCCGCCCGAGACGAGCTGGGAGATGGGAACCTGGATCGCGATCGAGTGGACGTTGAAGCCGCGCAGGCCGTCGACGCCCGGCGTCGCGTTCGCGATGGGCGGCACTTTGTGCAGCTGCTGCACGGGGCGGAGCGTGAGAAGGTCGACGATGGCACCGATGTCGACGAAGAAAGGATCGTCGCGCGGTCCGGCGAAGACTTTGCCGCCGTTGCTCGGCAGGTTGAAGACCGCCGCATTCGCCAACGATGCGTAATCCGGCGTCGACTTCGGACCGATGTTCGCCGGGGCGACCTGGAAGTTGCTGCCCATGCTCGTGCCGGCGTTGCTGCGGCGGCCGCCGGTGATGCGGGTGACGGTGTAGAACTGGCGGAAGTTCAGGTTCGCCGAGTCGAGCGTCAGCACCGGGCCGGTGTTGTAGAGGAAGGTGTTCTGGCTGCGGATGTCGTTGCGGAACTGGAACTGGTAGGTGATGTCTTCTTTCCCGTCGCCGTTGTTGTCGATGTGGATCTCGTACACGCCGGCGGGCGAGAAGTTGTAGAAGTTCGGCCCGCTGGACGGCTCCTCCAACGGGATGTAGTCGGCGATGATCGTGACCGAGTTCGGCGCGTCCAGGCTGCGGAACGCGTAAACGTCGGTGTTGTCCATCGTCTGGTCTTCGGTGATGAGCGGAGCTTCGCGATGAGAAGACGCGAATGCGGAGAGTGAGAGCAACAGCAAAACTGCCAATAGGGTCAGTGATCGGGACACCTTGATTCCTCCTTTGCGGCGCTCCGTCACTGCACGTCTGCATCCACAACTTGCAAAGATGGCGTAGGAAATCTTTGCGAGAGGTGTAAGCGAAGGATTATTCGTCGAGCGTGGCCAATCCATGGCGCAGCGCATAACGTAGAAGTGCCAGATCGCTCCCGATGCCGAGTTTGCGGAGGAGGCGGAAGCGGTGGGTGCTGATCGTCTTGACGCTCAGCCCGAGCTCGTGGGCGATCTCCTTCGGCCTTTTGTCGCCGAGCAGGGCATCCATGATCTCGCGTTCGCGGGGAGAGAGGAGGTCGTGGGGCGTGGGCATGCGCAAATAAGTACGGGCGTCCCAACCGGCCGGATTCATGAGGCAGGTTTCTTGCTGCGATTTTCCGCCCGTGACCTCTCCCGCTCACGAATTTCCGGACGATGGGCGTCCGCGCGCGCTCATCGTCGACGATGACGATCCCATCCGCATCATGCTCACGAAGCTCATCGAGCGCCAAAATCTCGACGTCGATCAGGCCCGCGACGGCGAGGAGGCGATCCACCGCATCGAGGAAGACGGCTACGACGTCATCCTTCTCGACCTGATGATGCCCCGCGTGGACGGCTTCGGCGTCCTGCGCTACATGCAGGAGCATCGTCCCGAGCAGCTGCGCTGCACGATCATCGCTTCCGCCGTCCCGGAGAGCGAGATTCTGCGGCGCTTCGACATCCCGGTGTATCGCATCCATCCCAAGCCGTTCGACATGTCACGGCTGATCGCGGACATCAAGGAGTGCGCGAAGACCGGCTAGCGCGCGTGCTATAACCCGCCCTCGAATGCCGCAAACGCCGCACGTCGAGCGCCATTTCACCGCCAGCGCGGTCGTCCGGGACGTCGTCATCGGCATGGCCGACGGCCTGACCGTTCCGTTCGCGCTCGCCGCCGGCCTCTCCGGCGCCGTGAGCCATGCGGACATCATCGTCACCGCCGGCCTGGCCGAAATCGCCGCCGGCTCCATCGCCATGGGCCTCGGCGGCTACCTCGCCGCGAAGAGCGACGCCGAGCATTACCAGGCCGAGCAGCGCCGCGAACAGCAGGAAGTGATCGAGAAGCCACGCGAGGAGATGGACGAAGTTGCCGACATCTTCCGGGCGTACGGCATCGAAGACGAGCACATCGAGCCGGTCGTGAACGCGATGCGCAACCGGCCGAAGGAGTGGGTCGACTTCATGATGCGCTTCGAGCTCGGCCTGGAGAAGCCGGATCCGGCCCGCGCCCGCACCTCGGCAGCGGTGATCGCCGGCGCGTACATCTGCGGCGGCCTCGTGCCGCTCGGCCCCTACATGATCTTCGACCGCGTGACGACGGCGATGAGCTTCTCCGTGATCGTGACGCTGATCGCGCTGTTCATCTTCGGCTGGGTGAAGGGAACGTTCACCGGCGCGAAGCCGCTGAAGAGCGCACTGCAGACGACGATCACCGGCGGGCTGGCCGCATCCGCGGCGTTTCTGATTGCGCGCGCGATCGCCTGACGCGGTGTCGCGAACTGTCATCCTGAGCGCCCCAGAGCGCGAAGGATCTCCTGGCACGTGCGCTCCTCGCCCGCATCAGGAGATCCTTCGCCGTCTTCGCGGCTCAGGATGACACTAGGTCCCTCTCGCAAAGGACGTTCAGCAGGCGCAGCGCAAGATCGGTGCGGATCCTTCGCCGTCTGCGCGGCTCAGGATGACACTCGGTCCCTCTCGCTAAGGACGTTCAGCAGGCGCAGCGCAAGATCGGTACGGATCCTTCGCCGTCTGCGCGGCTCAGGATGACACTCGGTCTCTTTCGCAAACGACATTCAGCAGGCGCAGCGCAAGATCGCTGCGGATCCTTCGCCGTCTGCGCGGCTCAGGATGACACGTCCGTTTTCCAGATCACGATCCTGTCCCACAACAGTCTACGGAACACCTTCCACAACACCTCGCGCACGTTGCGCGGGCGGCCGGGCCACGGAATCGCGACGAGCGTGTCGACGCGCGCGCGGCCGGGGAAGCGGCGGATGATGCCGCCCGCCGTCCAATAGATGTGCTGCACGTCGTAGTCGTCGGTGAGGTTGCGTCCGAGGACGACGCGGCGCTGAAGGGCGTCGGGCAACAGCATCAGACCGCGGACGGCGTAGTGGGGGTCGGGCTTCCAGAGAAAGCGCAGACGGGCCGGCGTCGTGAGCATCACCTGGCCGCCCGGCTTCAGCACGCGCATCATCTCCCGGCCCGCGCCGACCGGATCGGGAAGATGCTCGATCGTTTCGAGGCAGAGCACCGCGTCGAACGAGGCGTCCTCGAACGGCAGTTGCGCGGCGGAGGCGAGTACCTGGTCGACGGGCAGCGCGGAGCGGCGGCGCAGCAATGCCAGCTCGGGATTGAGCACGACGTCGGCGGCGACGACGCGGTTGCGTTCGCCGTTCGCGAGCGCGAGGCTCACGCCGCCGTTGCCTGCGCCGAGGTCGAGGATGCGGAGATTGCGGTCGGGGTATTTGGAGGCGAAGTAATCAACGAGCTCGCGCCCTTCCTCGAAGCGTTGGTTCGAGAATGCGACGTTGCACGCGTAGTGGGGCTGGCCGCGGCGGACGGAGCGGTCGACGCCGGCCAGCGCCACCTCGCGGTAGAGCGCCCGCAACGCGTCCCAATCGATCCGCATCGGGGCCGCATTATCGTTCAACGACCGCGCGAAGGTTCGGCAGAACGCCTTCGGCGAAGGCTTGGCCAGCTGGCGAAGCCGGCCGTGCCGGCGGAATTTCGCGTGGGAGCCGGCGCTTGCTGTGCGGCATGCGGGGATCCCACGGCTGGGCCGAGCTGCGCGACGGCGACAAACGCGCGCTCATCGACTCCGTGGCCAACGGGACCGCGCCGCGCGGGCCGCTCCATCTCGAGCTCGACCTCACCGACCGCTGCAACGTCGACTGCTACTTCTGCAACCAGATGGACGTGCGGACGAAGGAGCAGATCCCGTACGACCGCATCGTCGCCATCCTCGACGAGACCGTCGGCACCGGCCTCCGCTCCGTGCGCCTCGCCGGCGGCGGCGATCCGCTGTTCCACCGCGAGATCGAGAAGGTCGTCGACGCCATCCACGACCGCGGCCTCGTCATCGACAACATCACCACCAACGGCCTCGGCCTCACACCTGCGCTGGCGAAGAAGCTCGTCGACGGCGGCACGCGCGAGGTGCTCTTCTCACTCAACACCTTCGACGCCCCCGATTACGCGCGGATGATGCAGGTGAAGCCGGCGATCTTCGATAAGGTCGTGACGAACATCGCGCATCTCGTGTCGCTGTGCGGCAAAGCGCGGCAGCCGTTCGTGGTCGTGCAGTTTCTGCTCGACCGAGGCAACTACACGCGCGTCGTCGACATGTATCGGCTCGCATCGAACCTCGGCGCGGACGTCGTCGCCATCAACACGATCACCGAGATCCCGCACGAGCGCATCCATCCGTCGATCCTGCTCACGCCGGAGGATCGCGAGGCGATGCGCGCGCCGTTGCGCGAGGCGATCATCGCCGACCGCGGCAAGGGATTGCTGCAGATCTGCTTCCCACGCCAGGAGCTGAACGAGCTCGTACGCGAGCTGGAGACGGAGCTGGGGACTTCGGTCTCGACCGGCTTCACGACTGCCGACACGTTCCGCGACGAGAACGGCTTCTGCTTCTTCGGCTACTACTCCGCCGTGGTGCGTGGGAACGGCGACATGTACCCGTGCTGCATGCTCCTCAATCCCGATTACAAGCCGCTCGGCAATGCGATGCAGGGCCGCTTCGAAGATCAGTGGCAGGGCACCGGATTCAAGACGCTGCGCCACGAGATGCGCGAGGTGCTGCTCGCCGGCGGTGCGGCGGAGCATCAGCCGGGACGCTTCGCGACGCTCACCCCCGAATGCGTGAACGCACACGCGTGCGGCCTGAAGAACATGTACTTCCGTTCCGACCGCGACTTCTATCGCGACCTCGGCACCGCGCTGGACGACGTGCGGCGCAAGGAGATCCGCTTCTTCGGCTCACGCCAGCAGCTGGCGCGGGCGCTCCAGAAGCTGAAGCATCGCCATCCGCGGCTCAAGCGCGCCTACGAGGCGGTGGCCCACCGCTCGCCGAAAGTACGCGCGTGGCTGAAGCGGAACCTGTCGGTGCGGTAGGAAAATGTGGGAACGGGCTTCAGCCCGTTCCGGAACCGGCTGAAGCCGGTTCCCACGTTTATCGTTTTTACCGTCCCGCGTACTGCTTCTCGTAGAACGCCTTGTACTCCGCGCTGCGCTCTTTGATCGCGCGCCACCAGGCCTCGTTCTCCTTGTACCAGCGCACGGTCTTCTCCAGCGCGGAATCGAAGTCGCGCTCGTTCTTGAAGCCCATCTTCTCCAGCTTCGTCGTGTCGAGCGAGTAGCGGCGGTCGTGGCCCTGGCGGTCGCCGACGGGCTTGATGAGCGACTCCGGCTTGCCGGTCAGCTCCAGGATCTTGTGCGTGATCTCGCGGTTCTCCAGCTCGTTGCCGCCGCCGATGTTGTACGTCTCGCTGTTCGTGCCGTGCTCGATCAGGAAGTCGACCGCGGCGCAATGATCCTCGACGTACAACCAGTCGCGGACGTTGCGGCCGTCGCCGTAGAGCGGCAGCGACTGGTCATCCATCGCGTTCGTCACGAAGAGCGGGATGAGCTTCTCCGGGTACTGCCACGGGCCGAAGTTGTTCGAGGCGCGGGTGACGATCACCGGCAGGCCGTACGTCTGCGCGTAGGCGTAAGCCATGCGGTCGCCGCCAGCCTTCGACGCCGAGTAAGGATTGCGCGGGTTGAGCGGATCGGTCTCGGAGAACGAGCCGGAGTCGATCGAGCCGTACACCTCGTCGGTGGAGATCTGGATGAAGCGGCGCAGGCTCGGCGCGTGTTTGCGCGCTTCCTCGAGGAGGACGAGCACGCCGTGGACGTCGGTCTGGATGAACGTGCCCGCCTCCATTAGCGAGCGGTCGACGTGCGTCTCGGCGGCGAAGTTCACGACGACGTCGACGCCGCTGCCGTCCACGCCCCTGTAGGCCTCTTCGACGGCGGCCGGATCGGCGATGTCGCCCTGCAGGAAGCGGTAGTTCGGCTGCCCCTCGTACTCGGCGAGGTTCTCGCGGATGCCCGCGTAAGTCAGCTTGTCGAGGTTCACGACCTGGGCGTCGGAGCCGTACTTGTTGAAGAGGAATCGGACGAAGTTCGATCCGATGAAACCGGCGCCGCCGGTGACGAGGTATCGCATGGCCGGCGCAATCTACACGAACGGGCAGGGCGGCACAAATTGCCGTTACTGGTTACTCGTTGCTGGTTGCTTGCGCCTCTGCGCGTTCCAGGCGCGGCTGCGCGAGCAACCAGTAATCAGCAACCAGCAACCGCCAGCTAGAATCCGTTCCGATGTCTTCCATCCGTACCGAGCTGCGGGAGCTTTTCCGCCTGGCCGTGCCGCTTTGCGCGGCGCAGGCGGGCACGCAGCTCATGTCTCTCGTCGACCTCGCAGTCCTCGGCCGTCTCGGCGCGAAGGAGCTCGGCGCGTCCGGCCTGGCCACGGCCATCTTCTTCAGCATCTCGATCCTCGGCATGGGCACGGTGCTCGGCATCGATCCGATGATCGCCCAGGCGGTCGGCGCCGGCGAGCGCGTGCGGGCGCGGCACGTGATGTGGCAGGGCGTCTGGCTCGCGCTCGTCGTCAGCGCCGTGCTCGTGATCCCGGCCTACGTCGGCGGCGCCATCCTGCCGCTCTTCGGCATCGCGCCCGATCTCGTCGAGCCGGCGAAGAGCTTCCTGCACATCCGCATGCTCGGCCTCCCGCCGATCCTCGTCTTCCTGACGCTCCGTTCGTACTTGCAGGCGCACGGCAACACGCGGCCGATGCTCGTCGCGGTGATCGTCTGCAACGTCGTCAACTTCGCCGGAGACCTCCTGTTCGTCTTCGGCGGCCATAGCCTCCCCGATTGGTGCGGGCCGCTGCGGGAGGTTCCGGCGATGGGCGTCGCCGGCGCCGCACTCGCGACCGTGATCGCGTCTTTCATCGAGATCGCGATCGTCGCCGTGGCGGTGAGCCGCATGCCGTTGCCGGAGCACGATGCCGGTCCGCTCCATCACTGGACGACGGGCGAGATTGCGCGCGCGGTACGCGTCGGGCTGCCGTTCGGACTGCAGATGGGAGCGGAGGTCGGCATCTTCGCGCTGGTCGGCATGCTCGCGGGACGCATCGGCGCGCTGCCGCTCGCCGCGCACCAGCTCGTCCTCAGCCTCGCCTCCTTCACCTACACGATCTCCCTCGGCGTCGCATCGGCAGGATCGGTGCGCGTCGGCCAGGCGATCGGCGCGGGCGACGTCCCACGCACGCGTGCGGCCGGCCGTTCCGCGTTCATCGCCGGCATCGCCGTAATGACGGTGGCCGCGCTCGCGTTCACGTTCTTTCCCCGCGCGCTCGCGCGGCTCGTGAGCGACCAGGAGGATTTGCTCCAGGCCGCGCTGCCGCTGTTCGTGGTGGCCGCGGTGTTCCAGCTTTCGGATGGCGTGCAGGCCGTCGGCTCCGGCGCGTTGCGCGGCGCCGGCGACACACGCTTCGCGTTCGCCGCCAACCTGCTCGGACATTGGATCGTCGGCCTACCCGTCGCGTTGCTCCTCGGCTTTCACTTCGCGATGGGCGTCGTGGGCCTGTGGTGGGGCTTATGCGCGGGGCTCACCGCCGTCGCAGTGCTCCTCTTCCTGCGATTCGAACGGCTATCGAGGCAGGAGATCGCGCGAATCTAGAAAAATGTAGGGCCGGCTCTCCAGCCGGCCCATCGCCGTTCACTGCGGCCGGCTGGAGAGCCGGCTCTACATTTCCTAGTACACCGCCCACGCGCGCGTCAGGTAATCCGCGAACGTGAGCAGGAACAAGAGGCCGAGCCAGAAGACCGAGGCGATGATCACCGCCCAGGTCAGCTTCGTGCTGTGAATCACGTGCATGAAGAAGAGGATGACCAGCACGGCCTTGGTCGTCGCGATGAGCATCGCGATCGGCGTGTTCCAGCCGGGCAGGTCGACCCGCGACGCCAGCACGGTGAGGATCGTGAGGCCGAGGAGGCCGAAGAAGATGAGCAGGTACATGCCCAGGCCCATCTTCGTGTGCGTGTCGGGAGCGTGCCCGTGGCGATGCTCCGTCATCAGTGATGTCCTCCCGGATGGTGGATCAGGTACAGCAGCGGGAAGAGGAAGATCCAGACGATGTCGACGAAGTGCCAGTAGAGGCCCATCACTTCGACCGGTCCGTAGTACTCGGGGCCGAAGTGGCCCTTCCACGCGCGGATCGTCAGCCAGATCAAGAGGCCGGCGCCGATGATCATGTGCAACGCATGCAGGCCGGTCATGCCGAAGTAGAACGTCATGAACAGCTCGACCTGCGGCGCATGCGGGCCGGCGAAGCTGAAGTGCACGCCGGGCAGGAAGCCTTCCACGTAGTGCTCGTGGTACTCGTACATCTTCACGCCGAGGAACACGAAGCCGAGGATCTGGGTGAGGACGAGCATCGTCACCGTCTTCATCCTCTGGCCCAGCTGCGAGTAGTAGACGGCGAGCGCCATCGTCAGCGAGGAGCCGAGGAGCACGGCGGTGTTGGCGGTGCCGACCACGACGTTCTGGTGCGACGCGCCTTCGGCCCAGCCGGCCGGATACATCACGCGATAGATCGTGTACGC
The DNA here is from genome assembly GCA_019242175.1 of Acidobacteriota bacterium. Taxonomy (GTDB): domain Bacteria; phylum Acidobacteriota; class Thermoanaerobaculia; order Gp7-AA8; family Gp7-AA8; genus JAFAVZ01. The sequence goes on along the minus strand of JAFAVZ010000243.1, from coordinate 90 downwards.
GGCGAGCACGCCGCCGAAGAAGAGGATTTCCGTCGCCAGGAACATCCATATGCCGAGGATCGACGCTTCGTGTTGCTGGGCGAGGTCCTC
>JAFAVZ010000547.1 GCA_019242175.1 Acidobacteriota bacterium | reverse complement strand
GTCACGTCGCGCACGTCCTGGCCGTCGACCGTGATGCGTCCGCCGGTGACGTCGTAGAAGCGCGGCAGGAGATTCACGAACGTTGATTTGCCGGCGCCGCTGCCGCCGACGAGTGCCACGACCTCGCCCGGCGCGACGTCCAGCTCGACATTGCGCAGCACCGGCTCGCCGCGATACGCGAACGTCACGTTCTCGAAGCGGATCCCGCTCCCGACCGTGGCGATCGCCTGCGCGTTCGCCGCTTCCTTCACCTCGTTGTCGATGTCGAGCATGCGGAACACGCGTTCCGCCGCGGACAGCGCCGTGTTCACGGACAGGTTGACCTTGTTCAGCTTCTTGATCGGCGCGTACATCATCGCGAGGGCGCCGAGGAAGGACATGAGTTGACCGAGGGTGAGGGTGTGAGAGGCGATGCGGCGCTGGGCGTAGTAGAAGAGCGCCACGACGCAGAGGCCGGAGAGCAGCTCCATCACCGGCGACGTCAGCGCCTGGATGCGTTGGGCCTTGAGGTTCGCGGCGAGATGGCGGCGCGTCGCCTCGCGGAAACGGCCGATCTCGAAACGCTCCATCGTGAACGCCTTCACGATGCGCACGCCGCGGATCGTCTCCTCGAGCAGCGTCGCGATGTCCGCCATTCTTTCCTGAGAGCGATGCGTCGTACCACGCAACCGGCGGCCGAACTGGATCACGGGCAGCACGATGATCGGCGCCACGACGAGGCTGATCACCGCCAGCTCCGTGTTGGAGATGAAGACGTAGAGGATCAATCCGAGGAGGGTGATCGATTCCTGGAAGAGATCGCCCATGCGCGTGGAGACGGCAGCCTGGATGGCGTCCGCATCGGAGACGACGCGGCTCACCATCTCGCCCGTGGAGCGTTCGGTGAAGAAGCGATGGCTCTGATGGATGATCCGTTCGTAGAGCTCGTTGCGCAGATCGCGCACCGTCGAGAGTCCGACTTTCTGGAACGCGTACTCGCTGAAGAACGAGGTGAACGCGCGGATGATGAAGACGATCAGCAGCGCGGTGAGCACCTTGCGCGCCTTGTCTTCCGGCTTGCCGTTCCACCACGCGTTCGCGCGTTTCGCGATGCGATCCGCGCCGTTGATCAGCCAGCCGCGTTGCCCTTCCGGCCTGTCGCGGTTGAGGACGGAGTCGATCATGCGCGTGCGCATCGCATCGTCCGGATCCTGCTTCGCGACGACGGTCTTGTCGGGCGCGGTGAGGACGACATCGAAGAGCGGACGCACGAGCGCCATCAGCACGGTCTGCGTCGCCGCGAAGACGATCATCGAGCCGAAGGCGAGCACCGCCCACGACTTGTAATTGCGGAGATACCGGTACAACCGGCGCAGGATGCTCATGTCCGGAGCACGCTCATGATCGCTTCGGCAGTGCGGCGGCTGGCGCCGGGGCCGCCGAGCTTTCCGCGCACGTCTTCCAGCTCGCGCACGGTCGCAGCATAGCGCTCCGGGTCCGCGAGCTTCCACACTTCCGCGGCGATCCGTTCCCCTGTCACCTCGTGCTGCAGGAGCTCGGGGACGACTTCCTTGCCGGCGATGATGTTCACCAGGCTGAAGTGCGGCAGCTTCACGAGCCGCTTCGCCAGCCAGTGCGTCGCTGGCGAGAGGCGGTACATCACGACGACCGGCGTTCCGACGACGGCGCATTCGAGCGTCGCCGTTCCCGAAGACGAGAGCGCGATGTCTGCATCGGCAATCGATTGCCCGCCGCGATGAGGAACGATGCGGATGTCGGCATTGCCCACGATGCGCTCCAGCTGTTCGCGCTGGATCGTCGGCGCCTGCACGAGCGTCGCATCGATGCTCTGTTCGCGACGCAACAGACCGATCGCGTCGACCATCGCCGGCAGCAGCGACTCCACTTCGCCGCGCCGCGAACCGGGCAGCAGCGCGACGCGCAGCACTTCGCCGCGCGGCGAACGCGTCACGTGCGCGAGCTCGTCGATGAGCGGATGGCCGACGTACGTCACCGGCACGCCATGCTCTTTGTAGAACGTCTCTTCGAAGGGGAAGAGCACGATCATCCGGTCGACGCGTTTCGCGATCTGCTTCACCCTCCCCCGCCGCCACGCCCACACCTGCGGCGAGATGTAGTACAGCACCTTCACGCCGAGCTCGCGGCAACGCTTCGCCACGCGCAGGTTGAAGTCGGGATAGTCGACGAGCAAAACGGCATCTGGCTTCTCGACCTCGATGCGCGCGATCAGCTCATCGAACACGCGCCGGAAAAAGCGAAGATGGCGCAGGACGTTGAACAGTCCGACGATGCCCATCTCCTTGGCGTGATGGAGCAGCGTCATCCCCTCGCCGGCGAGGAGATCGCCGCCGATGCCGAACGTCACGAGCCCCGGCGACAGCCGCTTCAACTCGTGCAGCACCTCGGAAGCATGGAGATCGCCGGAGGCTTCGCCGGCAACGATGGCGAGCTTCATCGGATCGGAAACGGATACATCGCCCACGACAGCGCCAGGCCGCCGACGACGAGCGCGAGGAACGTGCGGACGAAAAAGCGGATGCGCTCCTGCCTCGTCTCCCGCCACAGCAGGGCGAAGAAGAGCGCGACGGCCGTGGCGTAGATCACCATCAGCACGACATGGTTGCGGAAGAAGCTCATGACGAGATCGCACCCTCCGCGGTCGACCAGAACGCCAGGCCTGGTGAAGGCTTGGCCAACAAACGCCGCCGGCCGTGCCGGCTCAAGGCTTGCCCCGCTCCGCGATGTCGAACGTGTCGAGGACGAGCAGGAGGTTCATGAGCCCGGCGGTCAGCGTGAACATCTTGCCGTGCTCGTACGTGATCGACTTCACGTCGCCGAACGCGCCGTGCGACTCGGAGATCGCGCGCGCGGTGAAGTAGTACGCGCCGGAGCCCATTGACCCGAGCGTCGCCAGAACGCTGAGCAGATTGCCGGGGATCATCGTGTACAGCGAGCCGTCGATGGCCAGGCCGAACAGGAAGAGGAACGTGACGATGCCGAAGAACGCGGCGCCGCGTTGGCGGCGGTCGAGGTAGATGTGGCCCATGCCGGGGATGAGGTACGCCAGGATCATGGCGATCCAGGTGCGCCTATGCATCGAACGTCTCCGGCAGCTGCGCGAAAAGCGGCGTCAGCTTGTCGAACGTCTTCTCCAACTCCTCGGGCACGAGGCGCGTGCGGGAAGTCACAGACATGAAGTTCGTGTCTCCGCTCCAACGCGGCACGACGTGCATGTGGTAGTGATCGGCGACGCCCGCGCCGGCGGCGGAGCCGAAGTTCATGCCGACGTTGAAACCATCCGGACGGTAGACATCCGAAAGAATCCGTTGCGCCTCGGCCGTCAGGCGGATGAGCGCGCGCAACGCGCCGTCGGTGCTCTCGAAAAGGCGGGCCTGATGCGCGACCGGGGCGACCATGAGATGGCCGTTCGTGTACGGATAGCGGTTCAGCATCACGATGGCGTTCGCGCTGCGATGGATCGTGAGCGTTTCGCGTCGATCCGAGGAAGCGGCAGCGATGCAGAAGATACAGCCCTGCGGCTGCTCGCTCTTGGGGAGGGTCAAGTAGGGATACCTCCAGGGGGTGAAAAGAACGTCCAAGTCTACTCGCCGGCCGCCGCTTCCTCCGGAGAGTCGGCGCCGTCGCCCGCTTCGCCGAGCGCTTTGTTGATGAGCTCTTTGAGCTCTTTGCCCGGCTTGAAGTAGGGGATTTTCTTGGACGGCACTTCGACCTTCTCGCCGGTTTTCGGATTGCGCCCGGTGCGGGACTTGCGGCTGCGGAGACGGAAGCTGCCGAAGCCGCGAAGCTCGATCTTCTGCCCGGAACGGAGCGAGTCGACGATGGAATCGAAGACGATGTTGACGATCGTCTCGGCCTGCTTCTTCGTGAGCTGGACCACGCGCGCGACTTCGTCGACGAGCTCCGCCTTCGTCATCACCCCCGCTTTCGCGGCTGCGTCGTCGTCGGCGTCGTTCGATTCGAGATCGAGATCGTTATCCAAAGCTTCCTCCTGAGGGAGAAATTGAAAATTGAAAATTGAAAATTGAAAAAGGGGCGTCCGGTCTTTTTCCATTTTCAATTTTCAATTTTCAATTCGCCCTCCTCTCTTACCACCTATACAGAAACGTGGGCAGGCGTCGGCTCACGATGCGCTCGATCATCGATTCCGCGTCGCCGCTGTCGGAGAGGATGTCGAGCAGGCTGCCTTTGTGTCGCCTGGGGTACAGCATCGTCGGCTCGCCCTTGATGCCGCCGAGTTGGGCGGCGCGGTGGACGGCGTCGTCGAGATTTCCGAGCTCGTCGATCAACTTCAACGTCAGGGCTTCTTCGCCCGTGAAGACGCGGCCGTCAGCGAGCGCGCCAACCTCCGCCTCCGAGATCTTCCCCTTCCGCCCCTCGGCCACCGCTTTCACGAACTGGCCGTGGAGCTGGGTCACGATGCGCTGGAAGTAGGCGCGTTCGGCGTCCGTCATGTCGGAGTACGGCGAGCCGGCGGCTTTCATGGCGCCGCTCGTGATCGTCTCCGGCTTGAGCTTCGCCCACGCGAGCAGATCCTTCGTGTTCATCCATTGCAGGATCACGCCGATGGAGCCGGTGATCGAGCCAGGGTTGGCGACGATGCGGTCGCAGGCGACGGCGATGTAGAAGCCGCCCGATGCCGCGACGCTGTCCATCGAGGCGATGATCGGCTTGCCGCTGCGCTGCCGCGTCTTGCGGATCTCTTCGTAGATCTCCTGCGACGGCGCGATCGCCCCACCCGGGCTGTTGATGCGCATCACGATCGCTTTGACGTTCTTGTTGTTCGCGTACTTGTGCAACGCGTCGACTGCTTCGCGGGCGTCGACGATCTCCCCTTCGATCGGAACGACGGCGACGCGGTCGTCACCGAAGCTCATCTCGTTCGAGTCGCTCATCGCGGCGGCGAGACCGGCGAGGAAGAGGACGGCCACGACCACCACGAGGCAGCCGCTGAACGCGCCGAAGAAGAAGATCGGCGCGCGCGACTTGCGCGGCGGAGTGGGAGGGGGTTGGGACGGGCTGAAGCCCGCCCCCACAGACGGGCTGGAGCCCGCCCCTGCATGCGATGCAGGCTCGGCGGGAGCCGGCTCCGCAAAACGCTCTTCGCCTCTCGGCTCGATGACCGGGTCCATCTCCGACATACGTCAGCTCTGGGAGCTCGGCTCCTCGTTCGTAGTGTCGGCCGCCGTCTCGGCCGAGGCGTGCTCGTCGTGCGATTCGTGATGCTCGTGACCTTCGTGATGCTCGTGGTGCCCGGTCAGCTCGGCGATCTCATCCTCGGTCAGCGGCTCCACGTCGCGAGTCGTGAGGCCGATCTTCCGTTCGTTCGGATCGATCTTCAGGATGCGCGCGCGCATCGCCTCACCCGGCTGGAACTGCTTGTCGAGTTTCTGCTTCGGATCGCGATGGATCTCGGAGACGTGGGCCAGACCTTCGACGCCATCCGCGAGGCGGACGAAGAGACCGAAGTCGGTGATCTTGGAGACGATGCCGATGACTTCGTCGCCGATGTTGTGGGCCTTCGCGTAGTTCTCCCACTCGTTCGGCAGGAACTCGCGGATCGAGAGCGACAGCCGCTGGTTCTCGCCGTCGACGTTGATGACGCGCGCCTGCACCACGTCGCCCTTCTTCAGCACCTCGTTCGGATGCTTGAGGCGGCGGTTCCACGACATGTCGGAGATGTGGATCAGCCCGTCGATGCCTTCTTCTACCTCGACGAACGCCCCGAAGTCGGTGAGATTGCGCACGCGCCCGGAGATCACCGAGCCGACCGGATAGCGCTCGGCGATCGTGTCCCACGGATTCTGCTCGAGCGCCTTCAGCGAGAGCGAGATGCGGCGGTTCTGAACGTTGACGTCCGAGACCACGGCCTCGACGTCTGCGCCGATGGAGAGAAGCTTTGAGGGATTACGGACCTTCTTCGTCCACGACATCTCGGAGACGTGGATGAGACCTTCCACGCCTTCCTCGAGCTCGATGAACGCGCCGTAGTCGGCGAGCGAGACGACCCGGCCGTGGACCTTCGTGCCGAGCGGGTAACGCTCGACGACGTCCGACCACGGATCGGGCGACTTCTGCTTGTAGCCGAGAGAAACGCGCTCCGCGGCCGGATCGAATTTGAGGACGATGACTTCGATCTCGTCGCCGACGTTGAAGTACTCGGACGGATGGTTGACCCGTCCCCAGGAGATGTCGGTGATGTGGAGGAGGCCGTCGACGCCGCCGAGGTCGACGAAGACGCCGTAGTCGGTGATGTTCTTCACCGTGCCGTGCGTCAGCTTCCCTTCCTCGAGGCGGCTGAACGTGTCCGCCTTCTGCGAGGCCTGCTCGACTTCGACGATCGCCCGGCGAGAGAGCACGATGTTGCTGCGCTTCTTGTCGAAGCTGACGATCTTGAAGCGGTATTCGTGGCCGCGCAGGGCGTCGAGGTTCTTCACGGGCTTCGTATCGATGAGAGAGCCCGGAAGGAACGCTTTCACCCCCCCGACGTCGACGGAGAGGCCACCTTTCACGCGATCGAGAACTCGCCCGCCGATCGGCTCTTCGGCCTTGTAGGCGGCTTCGATCTCGTCCCAGATGCGCATGCGCTGCGCTTTTTCGCGGGAGAGGATGACGTAGCCGGACTGGTCTTCGAGGCGCTCGACGAAGACTTCGATCTCGTCGCCCGGCTTGACCTTGACCTTGCCGTCATACCCGGTGACTTCGGCGGCGGGCAGAAGACCTTCCGACTTGTAGCCGATGTCGACCACGATGTCGGTGGGACCGACTTTGAGAACCCGGCCGGTGACGATCTCCCCTTCGACGGAAGCAGGCTTGTCGTAGAGGTTCAACAACTCGTCCATGCCGAGGTTTTCGAGCCCGTTGGTATCGCCCGACCGGGGCGGGGTTTGCTTCTTCGGATCGTCCTTGGACGGCATGGACTGGGGAACCTCCCTGCGCAGGTGCCCTCACCTGCGAAAATTCGGCGGCCTCGCGACCTTTGCCCGCGACGGTCAAATCAACGCTAAATTGTTGATACGCGCCGAAATCGGGAGTTTAGCGGCTGGGCCGGAAGTGAGTCAAGAAAGGTGCCCAGACCTGGGTCAAATTGCGAGCGGCGCCTGGGCGGCGCCGCCCGCCACCACCACTAGAAGATTACGCGCAGCCCGAATTGCAGTTGCCGCGGGTCATTCACCGCCGTCGCCTGCCCGAACGTCGGCGAGGTGATGATGTTGTTCGGCACCTGGTAGTTCGCGCGATTCAAAACATTGAACGCGTCGACGATCGCCTCGATGGAGACGTCCGGCGTCAGCGCGAACGTCCGGCTCAGGCGCAAATCGAGCGACTGGTAGTCGAATCCTTCGCCGGTATTGCGTCCCACGCCAGCGGGGCGGTCGTTGAAATTCGTGTCGCCGTTGCGATCGGTCGGGAGCTGGATGTTGAACGGCAACGCGGACGTGTACGTGAAGATGTAGCTGAAGAGCCAACCGTTTGCGAGGCGATGGAAGAGCGAGTCGCTCCGCGCGGAGGGCGTGTTCAGCGTGCCGCTGACGGCAAGGCGATGGCGCTGATCGTTATCCGAACGGCCGCGCTCCGCCGCGACGTCGTTTGCATTTTGCGGCTGGCTGAAGAAGAAGTTGCCGGAGGTGTCGAGTCCCTTCGAATACGTGTACGACAGGCGGAAGCTCCCCCATGAGACCGGCCGCTTCGCGAGCGTCAGCGTGAGGCCGTCGTACCAGGAGTCGCCGATCGACTGGTACTGTGAGTTGTTCGCGAATCGCGGATCGGGGCGGCCGAGGTTCGGCACGGACGGGTCGGTCGTGGTCGGGACGTTGACGTTGCGGGACAGGATGATGCCGTGGCCGCGCAGATGCTCGTAGCCGATCGCGGCGGTGGTCGTGGCGCCGAACTGCCGCTCGTACTGGATCGTCGCCTGATCGGAGCGGCTGCTCTCGATGTCCGGATCGATGCTCGTGATGTTCGTCAGCACGTTCGCCGGAAACGTCGTGAAGGTGTTCGGGAACGTCGGCGCGCCGGCGAAGTTCCGCGTGACTTGCACCACGCGATAGTGCACGCCGTCTCTTTGCAGCGCGTTGGAAACCGCGCGCAACGGAATCGGCGCGTAGTAGGCGCCGACCGCGCCGCGCAGCACGCTGCGGCCGTCGCCGTGGATGTCCCATGACGCGCCGAGCCGCGGCGAGATGTTGTTCGTGTCGGTATTCACCAGCGACGGCAGGCGCTGCACGTCGTAGCGCAGACCGGCATTCACGGTGACGCGCGACGACGCGTGCCATTCGTCCTGCACGAACGCGCCGATGTTGAGATTCGTCTGCTGCGTTTGCGGCGCACCGAACGCCTGCTGATAGCTGGAGTAGTTGCCGGAGAGAAAGTTCGCCAGGCTGCTGAAGGTGTAGACGCCCTGGAGCGCGCCGGGAAAGCCGATGCGCACGCGGTTCTGCAGGACGTCCGCGCCAGCCTTGAGCGCGTGATTGCCGCGCAGCCAGAGCACGTTCTGCACGATCTCCCCCAGGTCGATGTCGCGTGCGGTCGGCGAGCTCGTGGAGGTGCCGAAGTTCGCGATGCCGGAGATCGTGACCGCCGGTCCCGTCTGATCGTTCGCAGGGGCGCCGAGGCGGCTGCGCGTGGCTTGCGCGCGCGTCTCGCTGATCGTGCTGCTGCCGATCGTCCAGAGATTGCTCGCGGCCAGCGTGCGGTCGCGATTCTCCAGACTCGTGCCGCGACTCACCGCGTTCAGGCCGCCCGTCGAGCGCGCGTTGTCGCTCGCGACGTCGTACGTGTTCAGGCGCAGCGTGAGCTGATCGGCCGCCGCTACGGCGTGATCGACGCGAGCGAAGAAGTTCGTCGTATCGAGCGTCGTGTCGAACGCGCCGGTGGAGATCCGCGGGCCGGCGAAGCCGACCGCTTCGAGGCGTTGGTTGATCGCCGCGACGTTCGCCGCCGAGATCGTGATCAGGCCGCCGCTCGTCTGGCGCAGCTGCTCGGCATTGGCGAAGAAGAATGCGCGATCGCGGAGCAGCGGTCCGCTGGCGGAGACGCCGTACTGCTTCTGGTCGAGCGGGAGCTTCGTGTGAGAAAGCGGGTTGTTGGCGTCGAAACGTTGATTGCGCAGGAAGCCGTAGACATCGCCGCGCATCTCGTTCGTACCCGACTGCGTGGCGACGTTGATCACTCCCGCCGTGGCGTGACCGTATTCGGCCGTGCCGCCGGAGCGGATGACGGCGAACTCGCGGATCACTTCCTGGCTGAAGAACGTGCCGGCGAGCTCCGCGGCGTCGTCGTTGGCGGAGAGGCCGTCGACGACGAACGAGTTCGCCAGATTGCGCTGCGTCGAGACGGAGATGCCGCTGCCCGGCACCGCGGACGTCTCGGCGAAGCGCTGATTCGCTCCGGTGTTCGTGCGCGAGACGCCCGGCGCGAGCAGGGCGAGATCGAGATAGTTGCGGCCGTTGAGCGGCAGGTCGTGCACCTCTTCGGGCGAGACGGTCGTCGCGACCTGCGTGCGCTCGGTCTCGATCATCGGCGCGGTCGCCGTCACTTCGATTGACGCGGCCTGCGTGACTTCGAGACGGATGGGGATATCGAGCGCGGAGCCGATCGCGAGCCGCAGGCTTTGCTGGGTCCGCGCGAAGCCGTCGGCGGTCGCGCTCAGCTCGTAGTCGCCGATGGCGAGCAGCGGAAAGCGAAAGCGTCCCCGTGCATCGGTGGCCGCGGTTTGCGACTGGTTGCGGTCCACGTTGCGCACGGTCACGCTGGCGTTGGAAACAGGCGCGCCGGAAGCGTCGAGCACGCTGCCGCTCACGCTGGCCGAGGTGACGGCCTGCTGCGCGAACGCGGCAAACGGAAGGGTCAGAATCAAACACAGAATGAGACGTCGTACGAACATCGGGTGATCTCCTGTTGCGTTGCGAGGGCGAACCGGAATCGCATCAAGCAACGGGAGGCGGCGCGCGCGATGAGAGGTGCGAGACGCGCCGCGTCGCAGGACGTTCCACCGCCGCGCAAACGAGCGGCGTCTGCCGCTGCGGCGCAGCGAATGCCGTCGTGGCCGCGGGCGCGTCGGCGTGAAACGGAATCGCCTTCGCAACCGGACAGCCCTTCGACTCGACGCCGACGCTCGGCGCGCCCGCCGCTCCATGAAATCTCGTGAAGCAGCGATGCGCTCCGCCCTTCCGGCAGCAAGCCAGCGGATCGGCGCGATCGAATGCCGCGACGAGCGGCAACGACGCGTACAGGAGCCAGAGCGCCGCAATCGCGGCCGCTCGTACGGCTCGATGGAGACGCATGAGTTCCTCCGTGTGCCAAAGACACCGCGAACGCGGGAATCAGGCGAGCTTCGGAGGCGGAAGGTCGGGCCGGCCGAGCTCGCGGCTGTCGCGCGTTGCTTCCAGCGCGGGATGCGCAAGTCCGGCGGGCAAACGATCGAAGGAGCCGATCGCGTCGAGGACGGCGAGTTGAGGATCGAGGAAGAACGGGATGCGCACGGCGCCGGGCTGCGCCTCCGTGGCTCCGCAAGTGAGCTGCGTCTGCTGGCAGGACATCGGCCGGCGCTTCATCGGGCACGCGCCCTTCTTCGGAGCGCAGCAGCATGCGGTGGTCGCAGTGATCGCCGAAGCTGCGGGAAGCAGCATCGCGACGATCAAGACGAGGCCCGGCAGACGCATCGCCGAGGATCGTAGCACGGCGCTAGGTCGGCTCGACGTGCGCGACGATGCGCGCGACGACCTCGTCCAGCGTGAGGTCGGAGGTGTCGATCACGGTGTAGCTCTCGTCGTAGGAGAGCGGCGAATCCGCGCGCGTCGAATCCTGCGTGTCGCGCTCGACAGTCTCGGCCAGCACGGTCGCGAGATCAGTCGCCACGCCTTTCGCCGTCAACTCCCGGTACCGCCGTTCCGCCCGCACCTCGTCGCGAGCGGTGAGGAAGAACTTGTGCGGCGTGTCGGGGAAGACCTTCGTGCCGATGTCCCGCCCTTCGAGCACTCCCCCGCTCCGCCGCCCGAGGTCCTG
>JAFAVZ010000488.1 GCA_019242175.1 Acidobacteriota bacterium | reverse complement strand
GTCGAGGAAGACGCCGCGGCCGCTCGGGCCGATGCCCCGCCCTTCGTCGCAGACTTCCTTCGCCGCGCGCGACGCGATGTCGCGCGGCGCGAGGTTGCCGAAGCTGGGGTACTTGCGCTCGAGGTAGTAATCGCGCTCCGACTCCGGAATCGACGCCGGGGAACGCGTGTCGCCTTTCGTCTTCGGCACCCAGATGCGGCCGTCGTTGCGGAGCGATTCCGACATCAGCGTCAGCTTCGACTGGAAGTCGCCCGTCTGCGGGATGCAGGTCGGATGGATCTGCGTGTAGCAGGGATTCGCGAACAACGCGCCGCGGCGATGCGCGCGCCAGATGGCCGTCGCATTCGAGGCTTTCGCGTTCGTCGAGAGATAGAAGACGTTCGAGTAGCCGCCGGTCGCGAGCACGACCGCATCGGCCGCGTGCGTCTCGATGCGCCCGTTGATGAGGCTGCGCGTCACGATGCCTTTCGCCTGGCCGTCGACGACGACCAGCTCCAGCATCTCGTGGCGGTTGAACATCGTCACGCGACCGAGAGCAATCTGGCGCTCGAGAGCCTGGAAGGCGCCGAGGAGGAGCTGCTGGCCCGTTTGGCCGCGCGCGTAGAACGTGCGCGAGACCTGCACGCCGCCGAACGAGCGATTCTCCAGCTGCCCGCCGTACTCACGCGCGAACGGCACGCCCTGGGCCACGGCCTGGTCGATGATGTTCACCGACAGCTCGGCCAGGCGATGGACGTTCGCCTCGCGGGCGCGGTAGTCGCCGCCTTTGATCGTGTCGTAGAAGAGGCGGAAGACCGAGTCGCCGTCGTTCTGGTAATTCTTCGCGGCGTTGATGCCGCCCTGCGCGGCGATGGAGTGCGCGCGGCGCGGCGAGTCGTGGTAGACGAAGCACTTGACGTTGTAGCCGAGCTCCGCCATGGACGCCGCTTCCGCCGCGCCGGCGAGGCCCGCGCCGACGACGATCACGTCGTACTTGCGCTTGTTCGCCGGGTTGACGAGCTTGTAATGAGACTTCGCCCACGACCACTTCTGCGCAATCGGCCCGGGCGGGATCTTCGAGTTCAATTCCATTCCGTTACCTCAGGAAGCCGAGCAACACGGCCACGGGCATCGAGATGTTTCCGATCGTGATGACGAGCGCGAAGGCGACGGCAAACCACCGCCGGAGCGTGTTGAAGTTCGGATGATTCAGGCCGAGGGAGTCGAAGAGGGCTCGCAGACCGTGCCAGAGATGCAGGCCGAGGGCGAGGTTCGCGACGATGTAGACCGCCGAGATCCACCACACTTTGAAGCCTTCGACGACGTTGTGATACGGGTTGTTCTCCACGTACGGCACCGGCGCGACGTGCGCGCCGAACGTGAGGTGGAGCAGGTGGTAGATGATGTAGAGGAGGATGATCACGCCGCCCCAACGCATCGTGCGCGAGGCGTAGCTGGCGACCACGTTGTCCCGGCGCGTGTACTTGATCGGCCGGGCCTCGTTCGACTGGAGCGTGAGCTGCGTCGCGGCCTGGATGTGCAGCCAGATGGCCACGAGCATCAGGACGCGCACGATCCAGAGCAAGGCGCTGTGGGGCATGGCCGGCGCGCCCATCGTGCGCAGCCATTTCGCGTATTCGTTCAGGTGCTCGGGCCCGAGGAAGACCTTCAGGTTCCCGACCATGTGAGCGAACACCCATCCGAACAAGAAGGCGCCGGTCACGGCCATGACCGCCTTCTTACCGAGGGCGGTGCGGTAGAAACTCGCAATCCACGACATCCGGAAATCACCTCGCAGGTGGGGTTGCGCAGCGGGTAGAGCTGGGTGAGCGGAGGAGCGCTCCATTCGAGCGGACATCATATCGTTCAACGCGAAGCGGTCAACCGTAGTCTTCTCGTGTGCCTGCATCTCTCGCGGCCCTGCGCTGAGCACCGTGAAGGCTTGGCCAACTAGCGCAGCCGGCCGGGCCGGCTCACTTCTTCCCGAACACGCTTGCCGCTCTTCGTCTTCTCGCAATCGAAAACCGAACGATACGGACCGTTGGCCAGGTAGTCGGCGGCCGCGACTTTGTACTGCTTGTCGGGATCGATGCTGACGGGCTTCGCGACGTACGGAAAGGCATCGGTGCCTCGCTTCGACTCGGCGAAGTCGAGGACTTTGCCCAGCTGCGCGCCGGACATCGTGCAGACGACGATCTCGTTGTCGTACGGCATCGCGTTGCGCAGCAGCTCCTCGGTGAGCGGGCCGGCCGGGAGCGGCTGGCGGAAGCTGCTCGTCG
>JAFAVZ010000382.1 GCA_019242175.1 Acidobacteriota bacterium | reverse complement strand
ACGAGAAAGAGTTCCGGGTGCGCTTCCGCATCGACGGGATCCTGTACGAGATCATGAATCCGCCGCTCAAGCTCCGCGACGCCATGACCTCGCGCATGAAGATTCTGGCGAAGCTGGACATCTCGGAGAAGCGCCTTCCCCAGGACGGACGCATCAAGCTGAAGATGAAGCTCAACGAGAAGAACAAAGAGCTCGACTTCCGCGTCTCCTGTCTCCCCACGCTGTTCGGGGAGAAGATGGTTCTCCGGCTCCTCGACAAAGACAACCTCCGCCTCGACATGACCAAGCTCGGCTTCGAGCCGGAGTCGCTGGCCAAGTTCGAGGAGGCGATCTTCAAGCCGTGGGGCATGGTGCTCGTCACCGGCCCGACCGGATCGGGCAAGACGAACACGCTCTACTCCGCGCTCTCGAAGGTCAACTCGCCGGAAGTGAACATCATGACGGCCGAGGATCCGGTGGAGTTCAACCTGCCGGGGATCAACCAGGTGCAGATGAAGGAAGCGATCTGGCTCAACTTCGCCGCCACGCTCCGCTCGTTTCTCCGCCAGGATCCGAACATCATCCTCGTCGGCGAGATCCGCGACTTCGAAACGGCGGAGATCGCGATCAAGGCCGCGCTCACCGGCCATCTCGTGCTCTCCACGCTGCACACGAACGACGCGCCGTCGACGATCAACCGCCTGATGAACATGGGCATCGAGCCCTTCCTCGTGGCGACTTCGGTGCAGCTCATCGCGGCGCAGCGCCTCGTGCGGCGTATCTGCTCGAACTGCCGCGAAGTGGTGGACCTCCAGGCGCCGGCGCTTTTGAATATCGGCTTCCGCAAAGAGGAGGTCGGCACGTTCAGCGTCTACAAGGGCCGCGGCTGCGAGAAGTGCAACAACACCGGTTACAAGGGCCGCGTCGGCCTCATCGAAGTGATGGCGATCGACGACGACCTGCGCGATCTCATCCTCTCCGGCGGCACCGCCATCGACATCAAGAAGAAGGCGCAGGAGAACGGGATGATCAGTCTGCGCCGATCGGGTTTGGTTAAAATCAAGGAAGGCATCACGACGATCGAGGAAGTGGTGCGCGAAACCGTTCTTTGAGCGGATCGCCGAGGAAAACACGATGGCCGTCACCCTGCACCAACTGCTGAAGACCATGGTCGAGCGCGGCGGGAGCGACCTCCACGTCACGACGAACTCGCCTCCCCAGATCCGCATCGACGGCAAGCTCGTCCCGCTGGACATGCCGCCGCTCACCGCGCCGGAGACGAAACAGCTCGCCTACTCGGTGCTCACGGATGCCCAGAAGCATCGCTTCGAAGAGAACCTCGAGCTAGACATCTCTTTCGGTATCAAGGGGTTGGCCCGCTTCCGGGCCAACATCTTCAACCAGCGCGGCGCCACCGCCGCCGTCTATCGCCAGATCCCCTACGAGATCCTCGGCTTCAAGGAGCTCGGGCTGCCGCAGGTCGTCGAAGAGATCTGCAACAAGCCGCGCGGCCTCGTGCTCGTGACCGGCCCGACCGGCTCGGGCAAGTCGACGACGCTCGCCGCGATGATCGACAAGATCAACCGCGAGCGCCACGAGCACATCATCACGATCGAAGACCCGGTGGAGTTTCTCCACCAACACAAGAACTGCATCGTCAACCAGCGCGAGCTGCATGCGGACACGCATTCGTTCGCGAACTCGCTGAAGTCCGCGCTGCGCCAGGATCCGGACGTCGTGCTCATCGGCGAGATGCGCGACCTGGAGACGATCGAGTCGGCGCTGCACATCGCCGAGACCGGCCACTTGACGTTCGGCACGCTGCACACGAACTCGGCGGCCCAGACGATCAACCGCATCGTCGACGTCTTCCCCGCGCACCAGCAGCCGCAGATCCGGGCCCAGCTCTCCTTCGTTCTGGAAGGGATCATGTGCCAGACGCTTCTTCCGAAGGCGAACGGCAAGGGCCGCGTGATGGCGATGGAGATCCTCGTGCCGAACGCCGCGATCCGGAACCTCATCCGCGAGGACAAGGTGCATCAGATTTACTCGATGATGCAGACCGGCCAGGCGAAGTACGGGATGCAGACGTTCAACCAGTCGCTGGCCACGCTGTACTTCAAGAAGCTCATCACCCTGCAGATCGCGCTCTCGCGGTCGTCCAATCCTGACGAGCTGCAGGAGATGATCTCCCGCGGCGCGGGCGCTCTCTACCCGCAGGGTCCGCCGGCCGCCGCTGGAGCGCAGAGGCCGAGACCGGCGTAGGATTAGCGGTGGCCGTGTAAGGAGTGCACCATGCCTACTTTCGAGTGGAGAGGTCGGGGACGGACGGGTCAGGATCAGACGGGCGTGCTCGTCGCGGATTCGAAAGACGCGGTGATCGCGTCGCTGCGGCGACAGCAGATCGTCGTGACGGCGGTCAAGGAGAAGGGGAAGGAGATCGCCGTTCCGAAGCTGGGCGGCAAGGTCCCGCCCCAGCTCGTCGCGGTATTCACGCGCCAGTTCTCGGTCATGATCGACGCCGGCCTGCCTCTCGTGCAGTGCCTCGAGATCCTCGGATCGCAGCAGGAGCACAAAGGCTTCAAACGCGCGCTGATCCAGGTGCGGCAGGACGTCGAGTCGGGCTCCAACCTCGCCGACGCGATGCGCAAGCATCCGAAGATCTTCAACGACCTCTTCACGAACATGGTCGCCGCCGGTGAGGCGGGCGGTATTCTCGACACGATCCTCCAGCGCCTCGCGATGTACATCGAGAAGGCGGTGAAGCTGAACTCGCAGGTGAAGTCGGCGATGATCTACCCGGTCGCCGTCATCTCCATCGCCTGCATCGTCGTCACGATCATTCTCTGGAAGGTCATCCCGGTCTTCGCCTCCCTCTTCGCCGGTCTCGGCGCCACGCTGCCGCTGCCGACGATCATCGTCATCCACCTCTCGAACTTCA
>JAFAVZ010000270.1 GCA_019242175.1 Acidobacteriota bacterium | reverse complement strand
GCTGAGACGGAACGGTGAGTGTCATCCTGAGCCCCGCAGAGGGCGAAGGATCTCCCGGCATGTGCGCTCGTCGTTCGCATCAGGAGATCCTTCCCCGTCTTCGCGGGTCAGGATGACGAGTCCTACATTTCACTTCTTCTCGATCTTCACTGACTCGCTGTTGAAGCCGCTGAGGCGGTCCTTCGCCTTCGCGTCTTCCTTCAAATACGCATCCCAAAACGCCAGCGTGGCGATGCGCACGGTGCCGAAGCCGCGGCCGCGTTGGAACGGCGAGCTCACGTTCGGGTTCATCCCGCGCGCCTGGGCGTCGCGCATCATCTGTTGACGGCGATCGATCTCGGCTTGGGAGAGCGCGCCAACGCCGCCGGTGAACGTCATGTGTGTTGCGCCGTCGATCCAGACCAGCCATTTATCCGGCGCCGTGCTGTTCTCGTAAGCCTGACGACGCCACTCCGGCGACTGCCCTTCGATGCCGAAGTCGCGCGAGCCGGTCATGAAGAGCATCGGCGTGCGGATCGACGCGTACGAATCGGCGGTCGTGCCGATCTCCGGCGACGGACCTTGCGGCGACATTGCGATGCCGGCCTTCACGCGCGGATCGCCGAGGGTGATCGTCGCGCCGTTCTTCGTCACGCGCAGGCCGCCGGCGAGCATCGTCGTGAGCGCGCCGTAAGAGTGGCCGCCGACGCCGACCTTCGCCTTGTCCATCCTCCCCTTCAGCTCCGGGTACTTGTCCTCGATGGTGCCGAGGTTGTCGAGAACGAGTTTGATATCGGCGACGCGGTTGCGGTAGTCGTTCTCGGTTTGCCCGGTCCAGATCGATTCCGGATCGGGCGGCGGCGCGGCGGCGGGCTGCGGATTCTGTTCACGCTCGCGCCGTTCGCGGCGCTGCTCGCGCGTCTCGCGCGCCGGCGGAGGCATCACCGGACTGAACGCCGCCTCGCGGATCGCGCCGGCGTCGGCGTGGTTCGGCTTGATGCAGACGTAGCCGCGCGACGTCCAGAACTCGGTGAGCGTCGTGTAGCCGCGGTTCGAGCCACCGTAGCCGTGGGAGAAGACGATGACGGGATACGGCCCGCCACGCGTCGGGTATTCGATCACCAGGTCGAGATCGCGATTGCGCTGCGCGTCGTGCAGCGTCGCATTCGGAATCGCGCCGACCGGCAGGTCCTGTTCGCCGCCCTTCGCATCGGGACCGCTGGTGCTGGTCGCCGTCGACGTGGCGGACGTCGTCGCCGGCGGCGGTTGCTGCTGACGCGTCGCGCATCCTGCGGCGAGAGCCGCGAGCGCAAACGCGAGGATCGTTCGTTTCATCTTTCCTCCGGAATTGCCATTCTGATGCGAACCACATTCCTGCGTTGCGACTGCCCGAATTCGTATCGGATCGGTGACGTCAGCCGCGGCTGGCGAGCAGGACGCCGGCGATGACCACTGTGCCGCCGGCGACCGCGACCGTGCTCACCGGCTCGTGCAGCAGGGCGACGGCGGCGATGAAGGTCACGAACGGCTCGAGGTAGAGCAGCACGGCGACTTTCGACACCTCGATCTGCTCCAGCGCGCCGTACCAGAAGAGATAGCCGAGGCCGGAGCAGCCGATGCCGAGGAAGAGGATGGCGCCCCAGCCGCTGGTCGAGAGGTGCGGCAGCTCGCGCCAGCCGGCCTTTGCCACGAAGAACGGCGCGAGCAGCACGACGCCCGCGAGAAATGCTCCCGTAGTCGCACGCTGCGGGCCGATGCGCCGAATCGTTTTGTGCCCGATCACCGAATACACGGCCCAGTTCACCGTGCTCAACAGGACGAGGAAGTCGCCCTTCGTCGCCGGCAACTGCATCACGTTGCGCGAGAAGTGGCCGCGTGTGATCACGAGCAGCGCGCCGGCCAGGGCGACGGTGATCCCCACAGTCTTCTTCCAGCCGAAGCGCTCCTTCAACAGCAGCGCGGAGAGGATCGCCGACCAGATCGGGATCACGCCGACGAGCCATCCCGTCGAAACGGCGCTCGTCATCGTGAGCGCGTACGCCTGCAGCATCTGATGGATGAAGACGCCGACGAGCCCCATCACGAACAGCTCGCGCCACGCGTCGCGCGGCGGCCACGCGCGCAGAGCGACGAGGAGGAACGCGGTGCCGATGAAGAAGCGGACGAAGATCAGCGTGATCGGCGAGACGTCGCGGAGCGCAGCCTTCGTCGCGACGAAGGAGATGCCCCAGAAGACGATGGCGACGAGCGCGCCGAGGCGGGGCGGAATGCGCATGAAGGAGTTTACTATTCGGCGTCGCGGTCGCGCGTGATCGGGCGGAAGAGGCGTAGCGCTCGTCCTCTGTCATCCTGAGCCGCGCAGACGGCGAAGGATCTCCCGGCACGCGCGCTTGTCGCCTGCATCAGGAGATCCTTCGCCGTCTGTGCGGCTCAGGACGACAACGCGGGGTCGTCTACTCCACCTTCATCGGCGCGCTGATCTCCGACGTCTCTTCGCTCAGCAGGTATTCGTCGTACTGCTCGACTTTCAGCCAGCGGATGCCGATGCCGGTCACGCTCTTGCCCCGCAGGTCGCGATCGACGGCGAGCGCGAAACGACCGTCCGTCACGCTCGCGGTTCCGAGGAATTCGCGGGCTTGCGGATGCTCGGACGCGTCGGCGTAGAGCTCGACTTTCAGGCGGATGAAGAACGGGTACGTGAGGCTCGTCGTGTCGCTGTGCATCTCGCCTTCGATGATCGTCTTCTGCTGCGCGTCGTCCCAACGCGCGTTGTCGATCACCGGATGGTTCGGGATGCGGTCGACGTCGTCTTCGACGTTCGGCGTCTGGAGGTCGATGCCGGCGTCGATGCCCTGCTGCAGGTTGCCGTAGATGGCGTTGATCGAGGCGAGCATGCGTTTGATGCCGGGCGCCATCGCGATGCCGAAGTCGACGTTGTACGCGATGTCGTTGTTGAAGAAGAACGCCCAGTCGGCTCCGTCCGCGAGGTAGACGCCGCTCGCGCCGTTCGGCACCGGCGTCACGCCGTTCGCGCCGAGGCCGATCGCGTTACGCGTGAGCTGCGGCCGGTAGGTGTTCCCGAGCGTGATGCCGCTCCGTTTGTTGCCGCTCACCACGTTGTGCGTGAGCGAGATCGCTCTGCTGCCGGACGCCTCGATGCCGCGCGTGTTCGGCGCCGGATCGAGACCGTTCGGCAGCGTGCCGATGAAGCATTCGGAGATCTCGTGCGAGCCGCGGATCATGGAGATGCCCGCATTCGGGAAGTTGCCGATCGCCAATCCGCGCACGCCGATCTTGCCGTTGCCGCTCTGGGTGTCGAGCCCGAGGCCGTTGCCGTACGCGAGCTTGGAGCCGTCGAGCATCACCTGCGGATTCACGCGATGCCCTTCCGGCTGCGCGCCCGGCGGCGCGACGATCGTTACCGGCGCGTTCACGAAGGGCAGCGGCGATTCGGGGCGGATGACGAACCAGCCGCGCTCGTTGCGCTCGTTCTCCGGGATGCGGAAGGCGATGCGGCAATTCTCGCCGCACGTCGCATTCGCGTCGAAGATCGCCTGGCGCAGCGTGCCGTTGCCGTTGTCCGCAGTCGAGCGGACGACGAAGAGGTGGTAGAAGAACCACGACGAATAGACGACGTTGTTGCTCTCGTCGAGGTCTTGATCGCTCGTCGAGATGCGTACGACCGCGTTGAGCGAGCCGCCTTCGTAACGTGCGGGCGCCACGAGATCGATGCCGAACTGGATGATGTTCCACCGCGGCGGCAGCACATCCGCGCGGCAGGTCAGATGCGCGCCGGAGAAGTCGCACGTGAAGAGATCCGTCGGATGCGCGCCCGTGACCGTCGTTCCGGCTGGAAACTCGACGTCATAGACGACGTTGTGCGCCGGCTCCACTCCGTAGTTCCCAATCCAGGCCATCGCCGAAGCCGTTCCCTCCGCCTCGGCGATCTCGTAGAAAGAGACCGTGCCGTAAAGCTCGGGCGCGGAGACGATCTGTGCCGTCTGCGTGGAGCTGTTGTTGGCCAGATTCGCATCGGGCTCGTCGGCGGTCGCGGCAAAGGAAGTCGTGGCCGTGGTGGGCGTCGGCTCGAAGGTGAGATCGACCACGAACGTCGCCGCCTGGTACCTCGGCAGCGAGTCGACGACGCACTCGTTGTTTGTGCACGGCTCGACGCGATCGCTGAGCGTGATGAATCCCGTCTTTGCGTGCGCCGGCAACGTCGCCTTGACGTGCACGTTGTGGGCGACGTCCGGCCCGAGGTTCCGGACGACGACGTAGTACGAGACCGGACGGTCGACCTGGACGCGCGGCCCGCTGAACAAGGGCTGCACGGTGAGCTCGAGGTCGGCCTGAGCCGCGGAGACGGGAAGGGCGGCGGCGAGGGAGAGGAAGAGCACTGCGGCCAGCGAGCGCATGCCTCTTCTACGTCGGCCGACTGCGAAATGTCGTCAAAAATGTAGGGCCGGCTCTCCAGCCGGCCCAGCATCGACACGGGGCCGGCTGGAGAGCCGGCCCTACATTTTCAGAGGCGCCGCAAAATCGCTTCGCCCGCCGCCTTCGTGCCGAGGGAGCCGCCGAGGTCGCTCGTGGTTTCTCCGGCGTCGATGGCTGCGATCACCGCGCGTTCGATGCGCGCCGCCTGGTCGTTGAAGCCGAGGTATTCGAGCATCATCGCGGCGGTGAGGATCGCGCCGATCGGGTTCGCGATGTCCTTCCCGGCGTACTTCGGCGCGCTGCCGTGAATCGGTTCGAACAGCGAGACCCTGCCCGGATGGATGTTGCCCGAGGCGGCGACGCCCAGGCCGCCCTGGAGCGCGGCGCCCAGGTCGGTGACGATGTCGCCGAACATGTTGTTCGTCACGATCACGTCGAACATCTCCGGCGCGCGCACCATCTGCATCGTGAGCGCGTCGACGAACATGTGGAAGTGCTCGATGTCTTTGTACTCCGCCGCCACTTCTTCGAACGTGCGCAGCCAGAGATCGCCGCCGAAGCGCATGACGTTGTTCTTGTCCGACATGCAGACCGACTTGCGCCCGGTCTGGCGCGCGAACTCGAACGCGTGGCGGATGATGCGCTCGACGCCCTTTCTCGTCGACACATCCTCCTGCACCGCAATCTCCTCCGCCGTGCCCTTCTTGAAATTGCCGCCCATGCCGACGTACGCGCCCTCCGTGTTCTCGCGGAAGATGACGAGGTCGATGTCCTTCATCCCCTTCCCCTTGAGCGGCGAGAGGTTCTCGTTCAGCAGCTTGACCGGACGGTAGTTGACGTAGAGGTCGAGTTGGAAGCGCATGCCGAGGAGGATGTCCGCGGCGTGCTTCATGTCCGGGACGCGCGGGTCGCCGAATGCTCCGAGGTAGACGGCGTCGTAGTTGTGGCGGATGTCGTCCATCGCGCCGGGCGGCATGGAGATGCCGGTGCGCAGGTACTCGTCGGCGTTCCAGCCGAAATAGGTGAAGGCGAGATCCGCATCGATCTTGTCCAGGATGCGCATCCCGGCATCGATGACTTCGGGGCCGATTCCGTCACCGGCGACGACGGCGATTCGTTTCGTCATAAGGCGGCGGATTATACGAGTTCCATGTCGCTCTTCATCCGCGCCAGAACCACGACCGCATGCCGCGCGTGCGGGCTGATCCAGCGGTCGTGGATGGCCTTGATCGGCAGCGGGTTGAGGTAGTTCCAGCGGTTGCGCCCTTCCCGCTTGACGATGATCAGCCCGGCCTTCTCCAGGACGCCGAGGTGCTGCATGACGGTGCAGCGGTCGAGTTGGGGAAAGGCGGCACAGAGGTCTCCGGTGGTGAGCGGCTCGGACTTCAGAAGGTCGAGCATGCGACGGCGGCGGCCATCCGCCAATGCCTTGAAGATCCCCTCTTCTGCTTCCTCTGCGCCTTCCCCCGCACGCACCCTTGACATGTTATAAATTTATAACATATGTTCGCGGTTGGAGGAAGCGTTCATGGCCGCATCGATGGAGCTGAAATTCACCGTGCACACGAAGATCCAGAAGCCGGTCGAGGAGGTGTTCGACGGCGTGTACAACCCGACGAAGCTCTCGCAGTACTTCGCGACCGGCGGCGCGAGCGCGCCGCTCGACGAGGGAACGACCGCGTACTGGAGCTTCGCCGACTTCCCCGGCCCCGCCGCGCCGGTGATGGTGAAGCAGGTGACGAAGAACCGCCTGATCGTGTTCGAGTGGGGCGGTGAGAACGATTCCCCGCTCTGCCGCGTGGAGCTAAAGTTCGAGCCGCTGGAGGATGGATCGACGCTGGTGAGCATCAGCGAGTCCGGCTGGCCCTCGACGCAGAAGGGGCTCGAGCAGTCCTACGGAAACTGCATGGGCTGGTCGCAGATGGTGAGCGCGCTGAAGGCGTTCCTGGAATACGGGATCAATCTGCGGAAGGGGGCGTACTGAGGAGCCGCAGGGCCGGCTCTCCTGCCGGCCGCCGTAGAGAATGATGCGGCGGGCATTGGCCGCCGCGTCCGTCCTTCATGGGGCCGGCTGGAGAGCCGGCCCTACGCTTCCGTAAATGGAGTCGACGTGCCCGGCCTTGGCGGCGACGCGACGTCTGCAGCAGTGTCATCCTGAGGCGCGTAGACGCCGAAGGATCTCCCGACACGTGCGCTCATCGCCCGCTCCAGGGGATCCTTCGGCGTCTAAGCGCCTCAGGATGACAAATAGCGACCTTCATCCCAGCGCCACTCCCCTCTTCGCCAGCTCCCCACGCAGCGTGGGATCGCAAAGCGCTTGCGTCTCGGCGTCCCATGAATAGTCCCAATCGTACGCGTCGGCGAGCGAAGCGTCGCCGAGGCCGGGGTGGCAAACGAGCTCGGTGAGGTCGTCGATGTGATCGAAGAGCGGCGTCAGGCTCGTCAGGTGGCCGGCGTCGGCGACGCCGATCGTGCGCGTGTTCGTCCGTGAGCTGCGAGCGCGGCGGCCGAGGGCGCTGAGGGCGGCGATCGCGGGGCGGCGGGACAGCGTAGCGATGGGCGGACGGGAAACCGTCGAGCCGTGGTCGTCGACGATGCGAATGTACGGAATCGCGTACTCGTCGGCGAGGCGGGACACGAGCTTGAAGATGCGTGGCAGGAGATGGAGATGCTGGTGGCCGTTCACGTGCGTCACGGGGAGGCCGGTGGCGAGCACGCGTTCGAGCTGCGCGCGGAGCTCGCGTTCCACATCGTCCATCGAGATCAGGCGAGCGAAGTAGCGTGGGGCGAAGGAGGTCCAGTGCTCGTGCAGCAACCCGTTCGAAGAGACGAGCGACGAGACGTCTTCGGCGAGCGGGCGTTCTTCCACGAGCGTGAGGTGCACGCCGACTTTCAGCGTCGGCACCTCACGCAGGCGGTCTACGGCGTGCTCGAATGCCGCGCCGTTCGCGACGATGCTGCAGGCGGTGACGATGCCGTGGAGGTGAGCGTGAATTGCGCCGTCGGTCATCCCGCGGTGCAGGCCGACGTCGTCGGCCGTCACGATCAGGCGCTTCACGCTTCCTTCAGATCTTTCATCGGCCGGGGCGCCGGCGGTGCGGGCGTCTGCGGATTGCGCGCGCGCATCTCCGGATAGAGCCGCACCAGCTCCGCGAGGATCTTGAAGATCACCGACGGCGACGACAGATGCGAAGTCCCGCGGATGCGCGGGAAGTAGTCGAGGCCGATCTGCTGGATCGCGAACCCGCGATTCTTCGCCTTCACGATCAGCTCCGCATCGATCAGCGACCCCTCGGAGCGCAGTTCGATCGCCTCCAGCACCTCGCGCTTCATCAGCTTGAACGAGAAGTTGATGTCGCGATGCGGCCAGCCGAAGAGCATGCCGATCAAGCCGTTGTAGAAGTAGCTGTAGATGGCGCGGCGCCAGCCTTCCATCGTGCGGTCGAGGCGATAGCCGGCGATGAGATCCGCCCCGGTGACGTGCATGGCTCGGAGGGCGCGTCCGAGGACATCGGGGTCGAAGGGAAGGTCGGCGTCCATGTAGAGGACGACGTCTTTCGTTGCCGCGGCGAAGCCGGTGCGGAGCGTGCCGCCGAGCTTTCGATTCTTCGCGTGACGGATCATCTTGATGCGCGGATTCTCTGCGGCCGCTCGTGCGACGAGCGCCGGCGAATCGTCCGTCGACGCGTCGTCGACGATGACGATCTCGTAGTCATCCGCGTACTTCGTGAGCGCTTCCACGGCAGCCGCAAGGGCGTGCTCGATGTTGAGCGCCTCGTTGTACATCGGTATGACGAAAGACACCGATGGTCGAGTCATCTTGTCGTTTACGGAGATTGTAGGACCTCCGTCAGCTGAGCCGCCAAAAG
>JAFAVZ010000640.1 GCA_019242175.1 Acidobacteriota bacterium | reverse complement strand
CTGTTCGAGCGCGCTGCATAGTAGTTGATTTTCATGATCGTTATCAAGTTCTAATTTTTGTATCGCTTTTTCAGCGCGAGTTCTGCTTCCTCGCGGTCATCGAAGTGATGGATCTGATCGCCTACCACCTGGTAGGTCTCGTGGCCTTTGCCGGCGATGACGATCACGTCGTCGTCGCCAGCATCGGCGATGGATTGCGCGATCGCCACGCGGCGATCGGCTTCGGTCGTGAACTGTTTTTCGTGAATGCCCGCCGCGATCTCGCCGAGGATCGTTTGCGGATCTTCGCTGCGCGGGTTGTCGCTGGTGAGGACCACGTCGTCCGCGAGGCGCGCGGCGATCTCGCCCATCTGCGGGCGCTTGCCTTTGTCGCGGTCGCCGCCGCAGCCGAAGAGGATCTTCACGCGCCGGCCGCCGGCGAGCTCGCGCACGGCGTGGAGCAGCTTCTCCAGCGCGTCCGGCTTGTGCGCGTAGTCGACGATCACCGTCGGCCCGCTTTCCGTGTCGACGCGCTCGAAGCGGCCGCGCACGGCAGCGAGGTTGCGAATGCCCGCCTCGATCGTCGCGATCGGAATTCCGACCGCGAGCGCCGCACCGATCGCGCCGAGCCAGTTGTACAGGTTCGGCAATCCGAGAAGACGGGAGTCGATGCGAAGGTCGCCCTGCGGCGTGTGGACGATGCCGCGCAGTCCGCGAACGTCGATGACGAAATCTTCGGCGGGACGGATGTCGCCCTGATGACGGCCGAACGTGACCGCCGTGTCGCCCATCTCTTCGGCGAGGCGCCGGCCGTATTCGTCGTCGATGTTGACGATCGCCGTCCTGCGCGTGCGATCGATCTGGTCGAAGAGGATGCGTTTCGCGGCGAAGTAGTCTTCGAAGTCTTTGTGGAAGTCGAAGTGGTCGCGGCTGAGGTTCGTGAAGACCGCGGCCGCGAAGTGGATCCCGAACGTGCGTTTGAGCGCGAGCGCGTGCGAGGAGACTTCCATCACCGCGTTCCTCACGCCGGCGTCGCGCATCTTGGCGAACCATTCCTGAAGCACGACCGCGTCGGGCGTCGTGCGGTCGGCCATGAGGCGTTCGTCACCGGCCCGATATTCGATCGTGCCGATGAGGCCCGCGGGATCGCCGACGGCGTCGAAGATCGCCTCGACCATCTTCGTGGTGGTCGTTTTTCCGGACGTGCCGGTGACGCCGACGATCGACAGCACGTCGGCCGGACGGCCGTAGAAGTTCGCAGCGATCTGCGCGAGCGCCGCACGCGCGTCGTCCACCTGGATACCTTCGCCGCCTTCGGAGACGATCGCGACTGCGCCCTTTTGCCGCGCGCTTTCGATGAAGCGCGCGCCATCGGTGACCGTGCCGGGGATCGCAACGAAGAGCGAGCCGGGCCGCACGCGGCGCGAGTCGACCGTGACCGCGCGCACGTCCGTCTCGGCGTCGTATGAGCCGCGAACTGCGACGTCTTTCAGGAGGTCGCCGAGCTTCATCGACCTGCCTCCATCGACAAGAGGATCTGTTTGTTCTCGGGCAAAGCTTCGCCGGGCAAAGGATTCTGGGTCTGGACCACTCCGCTCCCCACCGCCCGCACGGTCAGGCCGGACGCGACCGCTCTCGCGATCGCCGCCCGCGCATCGAGGCCGCGCAGATCGGGCACGCCCGCCACGCCGCTCACTTGCCTCGCGTTCGAGTGCGAGAACGCCGCCAACTGCGTGACGGGCGCGTCGACGGAACGAGTCGGAATCGAGGGGGCGACTCCGAGGTAACGGAGGGTGCCTTCGGCGACTTCGTGGAAGATCGGCGCGGCGATGGTTCCGCCGTATTGCGCGCCCTTCGGCTCGTCGATCACGGCGAGGATCACGAGGCGCGGACGGTCGGCCGGCACGTAGCCGGCGAACGAGGCGACGACCTTGTCCAACGAATAGCCGCCGCGCGTCGCCTTCTCCGCGGTGCCGGTCTTGCCGGCGACGATGTGCTCGGCGAGCTTCGCATTCTGTCCCGTGCCGCGCGCGACGACCGCTTTCAGCATCTCGTTGAGCACGGCCGCGCTCTTCTCCGACATCACGCGCACCGGCTTCGGCGGCTCCGGACGGGCGATGGTGTTGCCGTTCGCATCGACCACGCGCTCGACGAGCCGCGGCTCGACGCGCACGCCGCCGTTCGCGACAGCCGCGACCGCACGCACGAGTTGGAGCGGCGTGACGCTGATCTCCTGCCCGATCGAGATGCTCGCGTTGGAGACCGCCGACCACTTGCTGACCTTGTGGAGAATGCCGGCGGTCTCGCCCGGCAGCGGGATGCCGGTGCGTTCGCCGAAGCCGAACTTGCGGATCCAGCGATAGAAACGATCGGGTCCGACGGCCATGCCGACGCGGATCGAGCCGACGTTCGAAGAGTGCGCGAGCACGTCTTCGAACGTCATCAGTCCGTAGCGGTTGCCGCCATGCTCGTGGATCTCGACGTTGGCGATGCGGATTGCGCCGTTGCCGCAGTCGATGATCTGCGACGGCGTGACGAGGCCTTCCTCGAGCCCCGCGGATGCGGTGATGATCTTGAACGTCGAGCCCGGCTCGTACACGGCCTGCACCGTCGAGTTGCGCCACGACTCTTCCGGATAATCGCGGAAGTGGTTCGGGTCGAACGTTGGCGCGGCGGCCATCGCGAGAATGGCGCCGTCGCGCGGATCCATCACGATGACGGAGCCGGTCGCGGCGCGATACTGCGTCATCGCCTTGGCCAACGCGCGCTCGGCGATGAACTGGACGACGGAGTCGATGGTGAGGACGACGCTGTTGCCGTCGACGGCGCGGTTCGCGCCTTGGCCGCCGACCAGATAGACGCCGCGCCGCGCATCGCGCAGAACCGTGACACGTCCGGCCTTGCCTTTCACCTGTTCCTGAAACGACTGTTCGATGCCCGCCAGCCCGCGGCCATCGAGACCGACGTAGCCGATCACATGCGCGGCGAGCTCGCCGCGCGGATACGAGCGACGGTGATCGTCGATGAAGTAGATGCCGGGCAGCTTCTTCTTGCGCACTTCGTCCGCGACGTCGAGCGGCAGCTGGCGCGCGACCCAGGCGAAGCTGCTGTTGCCGGCGAAACGCGCGGCGAGCTCTTTCGGATCGTCGATGCCGAGGCCGGGAATCGCGGCGAGCGCGCTCGCGGTGCCTTTCGGATCGGTGACCGCCTGCGGATCGGCATAGATCGAAGCGGCCGAAACGCTCTCTGCGAGCACGCGGCCGCGAGCGTCGAGGATCGAGCCGCGCACGGGATCGAGATCGATCGTTCGGTCCTGCTGCCGCGCGGCGCGTTGCACGTAGTCCTTGTGACGCACGAGCTGGATCTGCGCGAGGCGTACGACGACGACCAGCGCCCACGCGGTGAGCCCGGCGAAGAGGAAGAGGAGGCGTTTGTTGGAGAGCGTCACGGCCGCGCCTCCACATTCGGCGCAACCATCACGATGGAGCGCGCGGCCGTGGTCTCGAAGCCGAGAGCCTCCGCCTTCTTCTCCACCTCGCTGAGCGACGTGCGGCGGTCGAGCTCCAGCTGGAGCGCCTTGTTCTCGTCCGCGAGCTGCTTGCGCTGCTGCTGCAGACGGTTGACGTCGCGCCCGAGGCGGATCACCTCGAGGTTTTGCCAGGTGAAGAGAAGCAGGAACGCGCCGATCGGAACGCCGAGGCAGAGGACGGCCAGCAGCTCACGAAATCTGCGGCGGTCTCGCTCCCGGACGATATGAACGTTCTCGATCGACTTTTTCTGCGTGTACATGACGGAACCCGAAACCAGGAAACAAGGGTGAAGATCTGCCTACACGCGCGGCACCAAGAGCCATCCACACACACCCACGCTCCACGCTCCACCCCTCCCGAGCTCCCACCACCACGCTCACGCCCAACCCTTCCCCAACCTTCACCCTTGCTCCCTGCCTCCGAGCAAGTTGCTCATCCCACTCACTTCTTCTTCTCCGCGATCCGCAGCTTCGCGCTGCGCGCCCGCGGGTTGCGATTCAATTCGTCCTCCGAAGCAGTCAACGGCCTTCCGGTCAGCACCTCCACGATCTCCTGCGCGCCGCACCCGCACACCGGCATGCCCGGCGGACAGGTGCATTCGCCTTCCAGCCTGCGGAACGCTCGTTTGACGATGCGGTCCTCGAGGGAGTGGAAGGAGATGACGGCCAGCCGCGCGCCCGGCTCCAGCACCGAGACCGCGTCGTCGACGAAGCGGTCGAGACCGACCAGCTCCTCGTTCGTCGCGATGCGCAGCGCCTGGAAGGTGAGCGTCGCCGGATCGATCTCGTGCTTCTTCGCGTACTTGACGCTGCGGATGACTTCCGCGAGCCGCGTCGTCGTCTCGATGCGCGCTTCGCCGCGCGCCTGCACGATGGCTCTCGCGATGCGGCGGGCCATCGGCTCTTCGCCGTAGTCGCGCAGGATGCGCGCGAGCTCCGCTTCGTCCGCGTCGTTGACGAGATTCGCCGCAGTGGCGCCTTCCGATCCCATGCGCATATCCAGTGGCGCGTCGTGACGGAAGGAGAAACCGCGTTGGGCGTCGTCCAGCTGCATCGACGAGACGCCGAGATCGGCCAGGAGGCCGCTCAGCTTGTCGACCTTTGCCTGCTTCAGGATGTCAATGAGCGATTCGTGACGGCCGCGATGGAACGTCACGCGATCTCCGAACCTGGCCAGCCGTTCCTGGGAACGGTGGAGCGCTTCCGGGTCGCGGTCGATGGCGATCAGCCTCGCGCGGGGGTAGCGCTCCAGAAGACCCTCCGCATGCCCGCCGAGTCCGACTGTCGCATCGGCGAGGGTCCCGTCGTCAGACGACGGGCGGAGAGCCTCGATGACTTCGTT
>JAFAVZ010000422.1 GCA_019242175.1 Acidobacteriota bacterium | reverse complement strand
CTTCGGCAAAATACAAGGATTGATCTTCGCGGATTGGTCGCAGCCGTTCGACGCGAATTCATAGATTGGAATGCGACTTCGCATGGATCCACAGTTCATTCGTAATTTTTCGATCGTCGCCCACATCGACCACGGCAAGAGCACGCTGGCCGACCAGCTGCTGCTCCAGTCGGGGGCGATCACCCCGCGCGAGTTCCGCGAGCAGCTCCTCGACGACATGGACCTCGAGCGCGAGCGGGGCATCACCATCAAGGCCCGCGCCGTCACCCTCCCTTACCGCGGGAAAGACGGGAACGACTACGTTTTCAACCTCATCGACACGCCCGGCCACGTCGACTTCACCTACGAAGTCTCACGGTCGCTGGCCGCATGCGAAGGCGCGATCCTCGTGGTCGACGCCACGCAAGGCGTCGAGGCGCAGACGCTGGCCAATTCCTACCTCGCCATCAACAACAACCTCGCCGTTTTCGCCGTCATCAACAAAGTCGACCTGCCGTCGGCCGAGCCGGAGCGGGTGCGGGAGCAGATCGAGAACGTCATCGGCCTCGACGCCCACGACGCCGTCCTCGCCTCGGCCAAGGCGGGCATCGGCATCGACGAGATCCTGGAGAAGATCGTCAGCAGCATCCCGCCGCCTGTCGGCCAGGCGAACGCGCCGCTGCGCGCGTTGCTCTTCGACTCGTGGTACGACCCGTATCGCGGCGTCATGTGTCTCGTCCGGGTCATCGACGGAGAGCTGAAGAAGGGCGACAAGGTCAAGTTCCTCTCCACGGGACGCGAGTACGAAGTCACGGAGATGGGCGTGTTCACGCCGAAGCCGAAGGCGATCGACCGGGTCGGCGTCGGCGAAGTCGCGTTCTTCGCCGCGAACATCAAAGACATCGTGCAGGCGAAGATCGGCGACACGGTCTCGCTGGCGAAGCAGACGCCGGAGCCGCTGCCCGGTTTCGAAGACGTGAAGCCGATGGTCTTCGCCGGCATCTTCCCGATCGACACCGACGGCTACGAGAACCTCCGCGACGCGGTGGCGAAGCTCAAGCTCAACGACGCCTCGTTCAGCTACGAGCCCGAGTCCTCCGTCGCTCTCGGATTCGGCTATCGCTGCGGCTTCCTCGGCCTCCTGCACATGGAGATCATCCAGGAGCGGCTGGAGCGCGAGTTCAACCTCGAGCTGATCACCTCCGCGCCCGGCGTCCGTTACCGCGTGACGACGACGGACGGCGAGACGATCGAGGTCGAGAACCCGCAGAAGATGCCCGACCCCTCGTATATCGCGAAGATCGAAGAGCCGTTCATTGAGGCGACGATGCTGACGACCGACGAATTCGTCGGCCCGATCCTCGCTCTGGCCATCGACCGCCGCGGCGTGCAGAAGAAGCTCGAATATGTCTCCTCGAACCGGGTGATGATCGTGTACGAGATGCCGCTGAACGAAGTCATCCTCGACTTCTTCGACAAGCTGAAATCGATCTCCCGCGGCTACGCCTCCCTCGACTACCAGTTCATCGGCTACCGCGAGAGCGATCTCGTGAAGATGGACATCCTCGTCAACGGCGAGGCCCTCGACGCGCTGAGCCTCATCGTGCACAAGGAGAAGGCTTACGGCCGCGGGAAGCTGCTCGTCGAGAAGATGAAGGAGTTCATCCCCCGCCAGATGTTCGAAGTCGCGCTGCAGGCGGCCATCGGCAACCGCGTCGTGGCCCGCGAGACGGTGAAGGCGTTGCGCAAGAACGTTCTCGCGAAGTGCTACGGCGGCGACATCAGCCGCAAACGCAAGCTCCTCGAGAAGCAGAAAGAGGGCAAGAAGCGGATGAAACGCGTCGGCAAGATCGAGATCCCGCAGGAAGCGTTCCTCGCGGTGCTGAAGATCGACTAGGCCGGCCGCGCCGCTCTGCAGCGGCACGCGTTCACAAACATAGACGAGCGCTGCCGTAAGGCGCACAAATCATCTGGCGCGAATCTCGCTCTCCGACAAGCCGGCGCGAAGGCGCCGTCGACAAATTGAAAAGATGGTGAGTCGAGCGAGGCGATCCTCTCCCTCGACCTGTGCGCACAAGCCGAAGCGGGTCTCTCCTCCGACGTGGAGGATTCCGTGAAATCTCAAAGGTGGTTCCTGTTCCTTGTCCTGACGATGGTCGTCGTTTACGCAGCCGGCTCCCGAGCCGACGGCGTCGACATGAACGATCCTCGCCGTGCCCTCGGTCGCGAAGATGACATCCGCGTCGATGCGCAGCTCCATCAGGAAACCGTTTCGTCCAGCTCGCCGCTCAACGTCCGCTACCAGATCCAGAACTTCACCGCCGCCCCTGTTGCCGTCGCTGACAAAGTCTCCGACGTCAGCTACGACTCCGAGACTGCGACGATCACGTTTTCGATCGGCGCCGAAGTGCCGAAAGACGGCGCGATGCCTCACCTCGTGCTGATCGCGCCGGGCGAGAAGAAGGTGCTGAGCATCGGCGGCGTGATCCAGCTCGCCGTGCCGAGCATGCGCTCGCCGTACTCCGCCGTCCCTCGCTTCGTGCAGATCACGGTCAACGTGCTGCGCGACCTCGCGCCGTTCGAGGGGCTCATCGCGAAGCAGGATGCGGCGGCGAAGACGCGCACGCCGCTGGCGCTCACCGACTCGCAGTTCGACCGCTGGATGGAGACGAACGACGCGATCTTCCTGAACGCGATCCCGGTCTCCTGGCAGGCCGACCGCCGCGGGATCTCGGCCGCCGATCAGGGGCCGGCGGGCTCGTTCTGAAGGAGCGCGGGCGTCCCACCCACAGCCGCGGTACGTCTCGTGCCGCGGTACGAACACCGGCGCAGTGAAACCATGCGCCACCGGGCGAGACGCCAGACGGCCTGCGGACGAGACGTCCGCACTCCGCCGCCAGAATTTTGCAGGCAAACGGGGGCTTTTCCTCGCGCAGGAGGAGATCCCTTGAAAAACGCAGGCTGGGTGACCGGCGCAGTCGCAGCGCTGCTGCTCTCCGTCTCCTGTACGTCGTCGGCTCCGGTGAACATGGAGGAGCCGCGGCGGGTGATGGGGATGGAAAACGAGGTTCGCATCGATGCCGAGGTGATTGGGGATCAACTGCAGACTTCGAGCGTGATCAGCATCAAGTACGACGTCACGAATCACCGCGAGACGACGATCGCGATCGCCGATCTCAATCCCGAGACGACGTACGACATGGAGACGCAGACCGTGACGGTCAGCCTCGGCGCGGAAGTGCCCGGCCACGAGCTCGTGCCCCGGCTCATCGCGATCAAGCCGGGAGAGAAGAAGACGTTCAACACCGCCGCGCACATCAACATCCTGGCCGGCGAAGGCTCGACGATGTTCCGCGGCCGCTTCCCCAACAAGCTGCAGATCAAGCTCAACTTCCTCGGCGACGCGCGGCCGTTCCTGCAGGTCGTGGACATCCCCGAACGCGGCGTGCACGATCCGAAGCTCGCCGATGCGCTCTTCCCCACGTGGCTGGAACGGAACGAGGCGATCTTCACGAACTCCCTCCCGATGCGCTGGAGCGGGCCGAAGGAGATGGTGGCGCCGCCGACGCGGCGAGGACGCCGTGGATAGTTGCTGTTGCTGGCTACTTGCGCCTCGGCTCGTTTCAGGCGCAGAGGCGCAAGCAACTAGTAACCAGCAACCAGGAACTCGCCCAAAAACACAAACGGCCGCGTTTGCACACGCGGCCGTTGCACATCACAAACCGAAAGCGTCAGATCAGAAGCTCTTGACCGCTTCGGCTTCGTCTTCGTAGACCTCGAACACGGTGATGAGCTGCGTCACGTGGAGCAGCTCGTTGAGCTTCGCCGGCAGATGCAGCAGCTTGAGCTTGCCGCCGCGATTCGTGACCGTGGTGAACGAGCCGACCAGCTCGCCGATGCCGGACGAGTCGATCGTCGTCACGCCGCTCATGTCCAGCAGGAGGTTCACCTTCCCCGCGTTGAGCGCGTTGCCGATGACCTCTCGAAGCTGCTGATCGCCGGCGCCGATCGTGATTTTTCCGTCGAGCTTGACGATCTCGACTCCGTTGACCTCGCGAGAACTCGCTTTCATCGTCTTTCTCCTTCTCCCTGCCGACAGACCGGCGAAAGATATCAGGCTTTGGTGCTGGCGATGCCGCTCCCTTTCGCCAGGTTTTTGATCATGACCAGCGACGTGCCGCCGCCGGCGTGGAACGAGTAGCGGATCTCGTCCATGAATGTCTTCATGTAGAAGATGCCTCGCCCGCTCGTCTTCATCAGATTCTGAGGATTGAGCGGATCGCTGACCTTCTCCGGGTCGAATCCTTCCCCCTCGTCGGAGATTTCGATCTCCAGCTCCGTGCCCCGGAGGGTGAAAGTCGCGTGCACCTTCTTCTTCACATCGGCCTTGTTGCCATGCTTGATGGCGTTGGCCACGGCTTCGCGAACGGCCATGCCGATCCAGTGCGAGCCGTCCTCGTCGAGGCCGGCGTTCTCGCACAGATGCTCCGCGATCACCTGGACCAGTTCGATGTTTTCGAAGCGGCTGCTGATGGTGATGTCGATCCGCTCGCCGTCGCGTTCCATGGATTAGCCCGCGCATTCTAAGGGGAATGGCCTCCCGCGCAAAAGGGGTTGAGCGAGCCGTGCCGAAACGCCTCGCGATCCTGCTGCTCGTTTTCTCATTCGTCACATCCGCGCGGGCCGCGGAGCCGCTCGCGAAGGAGATGGCCGCCGTGGCGAAGATCCGCGGCCTGCAGTTCCTCCACCCTGTCAAAACGAAGACCGTCGCCCGGGCCGACCTCCCCACGATCCTCCGCGCCGAGATGATGAAGTCCACACCGTACTCGGCGGATGACTACGCTCTCATCCTCCAGTCCCTCCGCCTCGTCGACGCCTCCGTGAAGGATCCGGTCGACAAGATGATCACGCTCCTCCAGGGGCAGGTGCTGGCGTTCTACGACCCGCTTTCCCACACCTACTACTCGCTCGACACGCTCCCCGACGCCGCGAAGCCGATGGGCAACGCCGAGCTGCTGGAGTCGAGCGTCGTCCTCCACGAGCTGACCCACGCGCTGAAGGACCAGCACTTCGACGTCGGCACGAAGGACTACGCACTGCGCAACGACTGGGATGCGAGCCTCGCCTATCACTCCCTCATGGAAGGCGATGCGTCGCTGGTCATGATGGCCTCGGTCATCGAAGGGATGGGCGCGTCGTTCGACGACATGGTGAAGAACGAGCAGATGCTCTCGATGCTCACCACCGCGGCCGCGGCGGACAAGACGATCGACGAAGGCGCGCCGCGCTACTTCGTCGAGTCGCTGAAGTTCCCGTACATCGACGGCCTGAAGTTCGTGATCACCGCATATCGGCGCGGCGGCTGGAAAGCGGTCGACGCGATCTATGCGAATCCTCCGCGCTCCACGCGCGAGATCCTCCATCCCGACGAATACTTCGCCCGCGCCGCCCGCCCGGTGACGCCGCGCGTGCCGTTCGTCGCCGAGCCGCCCGTGCCGGTTCCGCACGAGCTGACCGTCGAACATCTCGGCGAGTTCCATTGGGCGTTCCTCGTCGGCAATGACGCGGCAAAGGGCTGGCGCGACGACCGCGTCACGATCAGCCAGGACGCTCAGTGCCTGCCGACGGTGCTCGTCGAAACGAAGTGGGATTCCGCCGACCGCGCTCGCGCATTTCGCGACGCCTACGCAACGAAGATTCCGGAAGCTCGGGTCGTGCAGAACGGCACGACGGTGCGCGCGGCCTACGGGCCGGACGCCGCACTCATCGAGCGCTACTTGCCATGAACGTCGAATACAACACGCTCGAACAAGACGTCACCACAGGCGCGTTTCGCCAGCAGCTCGTCGAGGAGTTGACCGTCGGTTTCCGCCTGCTCCACCAAGCCGGCGAACGGCTGCCGCTCGCGTCGTACTACGCGTCGAAGATCGCCGAGATCGTCAACGCCGGCGCGCCGTCTCCCATCGACGCCGACCTCTCGTATCACATCTATCAGGAGATCCTCTCCGCCTGCGAGACCGCCCGGGCCACGGTCCTCGGCGAGCCTCCGCCGGCCTGACGACGGAGATAAGATTTCTCCGTGCAAACGGACCCGTATCCTCCTCTTTCTTCGTTCGCGTCCGCCGGCGGCTGCGCATGCAAGCTGGGGCAGGACGATCTCCGCTCCGTGCTCGCCCAGCTGCCGCAACAGGAAGGCATCGGCGATCTCCTCGTCGGCTTCGGCAACAACGACGACGCCGCCGTGTTGCGCATCCAGGGCGACCTTGCGATTGCCCAGACGGTCGACTTCTTCACGCCGATCGTCGACGACCCGTTCCTCTTCGGCGCCATCGCCGCCGCCAATGCCATCTCCGACATCTACGCCATGGGCGGCACGCCCGTCCTCGGCCTCGCCATCGCTGCGTTTCCTACCGGCAAATTGCCCCTCGACGTGTTGCAGCAGATCCTCGCCGGCGGAGCGTCCAAGGCCGCCGAAGCCGGGTTTCCGGTAGCCGGGGGACATACGATCATCGATGACGTGCCGAAGTACGGCCTCGCCGTCACCGGCATCGTCAGCATCGACAAGCTCGTGCGCAACTCGACCGCGCAGCCGGGCGATCTGCTCTACCTCACGAAGCCGATCGGCAACGGGATTCTCGTGAACGCGTTCCGCACGCTGCGGGACAAGCCGGACCGCGGGCCGCGGCCGGACGTCGAGGAAGCGTCGAATTGGATGATGATGCTGAATCGCGACGCTGCCGCGGTGATGACGGAAGTCGGCGTCCATGCCGCGACGGACGTCACCGGC
Source organism: Acidobacteriota bacterium (assembly GCA_019242175.1). Classification (GTDB taxonomy): domain Bacteria; phylum Acidobacteriota; class Thermoanaerobaculia; order Gp7-AA8; family Gp7-AA8; genus JAFAVZ01. The sequence goes on along the minus strand of JAFAVZ010000422.1, from coordinate 3,828 downwards.
TACGGGCTGGTCGGCCATCTGCTCGAAATGTGCGCCGGCTCGAAGGTCGGCGCATCGATCGACGTCGGCACCGTGCCGGTGCTCGAAGGCGCGCGCGAATACCTCGGCAAAGGGTTCAAGCCGGGCGGGACGGTGCGCAATCTCAAGGCATTTCGCAGCCGTGTGAACTTGTCGGTTTCGGAGGAAGAGTACACATTGATGTGCGACGCCCAGACGAGCGGCGGCCTGCTGATGGCCGTGAGTCCCGACAAGGCCGATGCGCTGGAAGCGCGATTCGATCAAGGCGGCCTGTTCTATGCAAAGGTGGGGAGGGTCACCGCGGAGCGACCGGGCTCCGTGACTCTGAATCCTTAAGGAGAAGTTCGATGGCTGAAGACAATGACGATCTCGTGCAGAAGATCGAAGGAGACGGCATCACCTGGATCGAGATCGCCGGAGTCGGCAACGAAGACGAGGCGAGTCTTCTGCGCGGATTTCTCGAGGCGGAAGGGATCACGTCGCAGATCGAGAACGTGAAGTCGCACGTGACGCCGGCCAACCTCGGCAAGATGGGCGACATCCGCGTTTATGTCGCGCAGGAAGACGAGGCGCGCGCGCTGGAGCTGCTGCGCCAACGGCAGACCGAATACGACAACCTCGACGACGATGCCGAGACGCTCGTGACGGACGACGGGCCGGCCGAAGTCGACACGAACGACGTGCAGACGGAGCCGTGAGCAGGACGCGATGAGCGAAGGACCGACGCCGCATCAGCCGCACGAGGTGCCGGAGCCGGCGCTCTTCCCGAAGTGGGTGCCGCTCGCGATCGGCATCGTGCTCGTCGCGCTCGCGGCGCTCGCCGTCTACACCGGCCTGCGCTACCGGACGACGAACCTCGTGAACATCGTGCATCCGCGCACGCCGCGCTCCGCTCCCCGCCCGGCCGCGACCGCGCCGCCGGGCGAGCCGGAAGCCGGCGCGTCGCTGATGTCAGGAGATAACACTCCCGTCGCGAACGAGCCGGTGAGCGGCAATTCGCGGGCGGTGATCACGAATACCGGCGCCGCCGGCGTCAGCTCGACGGTGCGCATCTGGGCCCGCCGCGGCATGACGCTCAGCGTGGTGCCGGAAGACGCGGTCGTGTATGTGAACGATGTCGCGATCGGCGAGGCGAATCAGTTCGAAGGCCCCAACGAGGTCTACGACTTCGCCCAGCCCGGCAGCTACACCGTGCGCCTCGTCGCCGCCGGATACAAGGAAGCGACGTACATCGTGACCGCCGATCCGAACGCAAAGGGAGAAGTGGCGCGGATCGAGGTGAAGCTCACGAAGCAGTGAGCGCGAGTGTCATCCTGAGGCGCAGAGACGCCGAAGGATCCGTACCTTCAGGCGCTGCGCGAGAAAGGTACGGATCCTTCACAGTCTTCGCTGTTCAGGATGACACTCTCAATGCGCCGCCGCGGCGTGATCGCCGCCGCCGTGCTGCTTCTTCTGCTCCGCGATGATCTTCTCCTGCAGGCTGCGCGGCACTTCCTCGTAGTGGCTGAACTCCATGTGGAAGCTGCCTCGGCCCTGCGTGATCGAGCGCAGCGTCGAGCCGTACGTCAGCATCTCCGCGAGCGGCACGCGCGCGTGTACGGTCTGTTGATCCTCTTCCGCATCCACGCCTTCCACTCGGCCGCGCCGTGAGTTCAGATCGCCCATGAGGTCGCCGACGTACTCGCTCGGCGCATTGATGTCGACGTGCATGATCGGCTCGAGCAGCGTCGCTCGCCCGGCTTCCATCGCCTGCTGGAACGCGAGCGAGCCGGCGATCTTGAACGCCATTTCGGACGAGTCCACGTCGTGGTATTGGCCATCCTTCAGCCGCACGCGGAAATCGACGACCGGGAAGCCGGCGAGGAAGCCTTTGCGCCGCGCATCCTGGATGCCTTTCTCAACCGCGGGGATGTACTGGCGGGGGATCGAGCCGCCGAAGATCTCGTCGACGAACTCGAAGTCGCCGCCGCGCGGCAGCGGCTCCATCGTGATCTTGCAATCCGCGAACTGGCCGTGGCCGCCGGACTGCTTCTTGTGCCGTCCGTGCGCATCCGCGGCCTTCGTGATCGTCTCGCGGTACGGCACCTTCGGCGGATGCAGGATCACGTCGACGCCGTACTTTTTCTTCAGCTTCGAAACCACGATCTCCACGTGCAGCTGGCCCTGGCCGCTGATGAGGAACTCTTTCGTCTGTTCGTCGCGGGCGAAGCGGATCGTCGGGTCTTCTTCGATGATGCGCGCGATGGCGGTGGAGAGCTTGTCTTCATCGCCGCGCGTCTTCGCCTCGATCGCGAACGAGATCGCCGCCTCCGGATACTCGATGTGCTTCAGCACGATCGCGTGCTCCTTCGCCGCGAGCGTCTCGCCGGTGTGTACGTCCTTCAATTTCGCCACCGCGCCGATGTCGCCGGCGCGCAGCTCCGGAACCGCGACCTGCTGCTTGCCCTGGATCAGCTGCAGCTTGCCGACGCGCTCCTCGTGATCCTTCGTCGTGTTCCAGTACGTGCTGTCCGACTTCAGCGTGCCGCTGAACACGCGGAACAGCGAGACGCGGCCGGAGAACGGATCGCTGAAAGTCTTGAACACGAGCGCCGACGGGAAAGCCTCCGGCCGCCGATCGAACGTCACCGCCGCGCCGTTCTTGTCGACGCCTTCGATCTGCTTCGATTCCTCGGGCGAGGGGAGCAGGCTGAGGAACGCGTCGAGGATCGCGTGGCCGCCGACGTTGTGCGACGCCGAGGCGCAGAGCACGGGATAGATCTGATGATGGGAGACCTCGCGATGGAGGCCGTCCATCAGCTCTTCCTGCGAGAGTCCGCCCTGATCGAAGAAGCGCTCCATCAGCGTGTCGTCGCCTTCCGCGACCTTCTCGATGAGCTTCTCCCGCCACTCATCGGCGTCGGCTTTGAGGTCGGCCGGGATCTCCGTCACGTCGACCTTGCCCGAGCCGTCGGTCGGATAGAGATGCGCCTTCATCGCCACGAGGTCGATGACGCCCTTGAAATCCTTCTCCTCGCCGATCGGCAGCTGGATGGGGACGACGTTCTTGCCAAACTTCTTCTGCAGCGCCTCGAGCGTGCGCGAGAACGACGCGCGTTCGCGGTCGAGCTTGTTGACGATGAGGATGCGCGGGAGGTGGAGCTCCTCCGCGAACTTCCAGACTTTCTCGGTCGTGACTTCGACGCCGGTGACGCCGCTGACGATCACGGCCGCGGAGTCTGCGACGCGCAGCGCGCTCCGGGCCTCCATCAGGAAAATGCCGAACCCGGGCGTGTCGATGAGGTTGATCTTGGTGTTCTTCCACTCCGCGAAGGCCACGGCGGCGGAGATCGAGTGCTTTCGTTCGATCTCGTCCTGGTCGAAGTCGGTCGTCGTCGTGCCGTCTTCGATCCTGCCCTGGCGCGTGGTGGCGCCGGCGTTGAAGAGAAGCTGAGACACGAGAGTGGTTTTGCCCGTGTCGTTGTGGCCCACGACGGCCACGTTACGGAGTTCCGAACCAGAGTAGACCTTCATGTAAAGACCTCGCTCAGGAATTGAGAACAGGGCGTTGATCATAACCAACGGCCGGCAACTATTCTATGATTGGCCGGCTATGGCGTTCCCCACACGTCCAGCGGAGATTCCGAGCAGGTGAAGCTTGGGCGTTATGAGATCGTCCGCGAGCTTGGTAAGGGGGCGATGGGAATCGTCTACCTGGCCAAGGACCCGTTGATCGGGCGCCTCGTCGCGCTCAAAACGATCCGCCCTGCCGCGCACGCCGACGACGACGAGACGAAGGAGTTCCAGCAGCGCTTCATCCGCGAGGCGCAG
>JAFAVZ010000228.1 GCA_019242175.1 Acidobacteriota bacterium | reverse complement strand
AACCCGAGGTCGCGCGATTCGGGGGAATCGGGCCGCGCGGTGTAGACGGCGACCGGATCGCCGCCCCAGCGCGCACCGTAGAAGATCGTCTCGCCGTCTGGTCCGAAGCGTGCGTTCAGCAACGTGCCGCCGCGAAACGTGAGCCGCTTGAACGTCGGCGGCGGTGCTTGTCCGCGTTGCGTGCCGAGGTAGAAAGCCGCGGCGAGGGCGATGGCGGCGATGACGAGGACGATGAGAAAGCGGACGAGCTGGCGCCGGCGAATCCGCGACAAACGCGGATACGAGATCACCTGGCTGGTGAGTCCGGACATCGCGCCGATGTCGAACGCGAGATCGCGCGCCGACTGGAACCGCTCGTCGGGATTCTTCTCCAGGCAGTGGCGGATCACGCGCTCGAGCGCCGACGGCACGCGCACGTCCAGCTCGTAGAGCTCGGGCGGCTCGTCCTTCAAAATCGAGTTCAGCGTCTCAATCGGCGAGTCGCCGCGGAACGCCTGCCGCCCGGTAACCATCTCGAAGAGAATCGCGCCGAAGGAGAAGAGGTCGGAACGATGGTCGCCCGACTGGCCGCGGATCTGTTCCGGCGCCATGTAGCCGACGGTCCCGAGCAGCCGCCCCGGCTCGGTCGGCGTTCCGGCGAGCGTGACGGCATGCTCGTCGACGGGCGGACCATCGTGATGTCCGCCGATCAGTTTCACGAGTCCGAAGTCGAGGATCTTCACCTGCCCGTCGCGGGTGATGAAGAGGTTCTCGGGTTTCAGGTCGCGATGGATGATGCCTTTCTCATGCGCCGCCGCGAGTCCGCGCGCGACCTGCACGGCGTAGTCGACCGCTTTGCGCGCGGGGATCGGGCCCTGCCGGATGCGTTGCCGCATCGACTCGCCCTGCAGCAGTTCCGACACGATGTACCGGATGTTCCCCTCGGTTCCGATGTCGTAGAGCGCGACGATGTTCGGATGGTTGAGCATCCCCGCCGCCCGCGCCTCCTGCTCGAACCGCCGCGTCGCCTCGGCATCGTTGGTATACGAGCGGGAGAGAACCTTGACGGCGACCTGCCTTCCCAGGCGGGTGTCGAGCGCGCGATAGACCTCGCCCATGCCTCCGGCGCCGATCTGCGCGAGGATTTCGTACGGTCCGAGAGTGGTGCCCGGCGGGAGCATAGGCGCTTGCAGTATATGAGTTCGAAGGAAAGCCGTTGTTGGTTGTTGGTCGGCAGTTGTTGGTAGTGTGACCCGGCCCGGTTTCGTTACGAACGACGACCCAACGGACAACCAACGACTAACGCTTCTTCGCCACTCTTCGGATCTCCGCCTGCAGCGCGCCGGCCGAGGCGCAGATGTCTTCGTCCGTAAGCTCGGGGAGAAGACTGTCGAGAATGGCGAGCGCGCCGCGGAAATCTTTCCCTTCGGCGCGATCGATTGCGGCGTTGTAAAGCTCGACGTGCCGGTTGCGGATGCGATTGCCTTCGAGCTGTTCGGCCATCTGCGCCGCGCGCGTGCGCACCGCTTCGTCTGCGCTGGAGTCGGCGACGAAGCGGAGCGTGGCGATGGCGTCGTCGAGGCGGCCGAACGCGAGATCGACGTTCGCCCGATCGACGGCGTTCGGCGCGGCGAGTTGTTGCGGAGCAGGCGAGCGGCCGGTCAGCTCGTCGAGCGCCGCGCGGAATTGCTCGTTCGCGATCGGATGCGGCGCGCCGGGCATCGGCACCGTCAACTCGCGGACCGGCATGCGGAACCAGCCGGCGCGATCGACACGGCGCATGTAGTCGCGCAACGTGCGCGGAACATCAGCGACGCGGATCGCGAACGCGCGCTCGAACGCGACTTCGGGCGGCACACCGTCGCGCCAAAGCTCGACGTACCGGCTCAGCTCCGTCGATCCGCGAGGATGCGTGCGCAGGATGAGATGCACGATCGCCCATGCTTGCGCGTAGAACGTACGCTGCGTGATCGGGCTCGTGTAGAGGTCGGAACGGATGTCGGCCGCGAGGAGCTCGGACATCCGGATGGGTTGCGAGCGCAGCATGCGCAGGATGTGCGCGCGGGGTGGTTTGCCGACGAACGCGTCGTTGCCGATCGTGCTGAACGTCGAGTAGAACTCCGCCAGCCCTTCGTCGAGCCAGAGCGGCGTCGGTCCCCATGCGGAGTGGGCGAGCGAGTGCGTGACCTCGTGATACATCACCTGCTCGGAGCGGCCCTGCGCGCTCGCGTCGATGGCGATGTCGTGGCGGCCGCCGTGCGCCGTGAAGACGCCGGAGCGCTTCATCTCCGTGCCGAAAATCTCGGTCATCAGCGGCTCGAGCTCTGCGCCGTTGCGGAAGAGAAAGACGCGCGCCGGCGCGCGGTTCTCAACCGGAAAGCCGCTGACTTTTGCCATCGCGCCTCGCATCCGCTGCAGCTTCGTGGCGAAGTCGATCGTCGTTTCCGCGTCGGTGTCGCTGAGGACTTCGACATCGCCGGCGGTCACGGAGATCCAGGCACTGGTGACGGCGGGCGAGGACGCCAGACTTGGTGAAGGCTTGGCCAACAAACGCAGCGGGCCGTGCCCGCCAGCAGGCGACGACGCCAGGCTCGGTGAAGGCTTGGCCAACAAACGCAGCGGGCCGTGCCCGCCAGCAGGCGAGGACGCCAGGTTCGGTGAAGGCTTGGCCAACAAACGCAGCGGGCCGTGCCCGCCAGCAGGCGAGGACGCCAGGCTTGGTAAAGGCTTGGCCAACAAACGCAGCGGGCCGTGCCCGCCGCCGAGGATGGAGAAACTAACGCACGCCCAGCTCGCGAAGCAGGCCGTCGCCGTGCGCCACCTGGTCGAGAATCCAGAGGAGATAGCGGATGTCGACATTGACGTTGCGGTTGACCGTGGGGTTGTAGCCGAAGTCGTTGGCGACGTTTTCCCAGACGCGGTCGAAGTTCACTCCGACGAGCTCGCCGCGGGCGTTGATGACCGGCGATCCGGAGTTGCCTCCGGTCGTGTCGGCGTCGGCCAGAAAGTCGACCGGCACGTCTCCCAGCTGTGGATCTTTCCACTGCCCGTAGCGCTTCGCTTTTGCTGCTTCGAGGATCGATTCTGGGGCATGAAACGGCTCCGCGCCGGTGTCTTTTTCGACAACACCGGCGAGCGTCGTCTGGGGCCGATACCAGACGCCGTCGCGCGGCGCATAGCCTTGCACGTGCGCGAACGAAACGCGCAACGTCGAGTTCGCATCCGGCGCGATCGGCTTGCCGGCCTCGCCTTCGACGGCGCGTCGCCATGCCGGACGCAGACGCGAGACCGTGCCGTCCCAGTTCTCCTTGCGCGTGAGCAGATCGCGGATGTCGGCGTCGAGCGCGAAGCCGAGATCGACGAGCGGATCGTGCCGCGCCTTCAACTGATCGGGCGTCTCGGCGAGCATCTTCATCCGCTCGTTCTCGTCGAAGATCTTCGTCTGCGCGTAGAGCTCGTCGATGCGTGCGGCGACGTTCGCATCGGGGAAAAGGCGGTCGATGCCGGCGATGCGTTGCTCCGCGGGCAACTTCTGCGCGCGTCGGATGAAGCTCTCCAGCAAGGCTTTATCGGCGGCGGGGAAGAAGTTCTTCTGCTCGCGGCGCATCTTCGCCTGCAGCGACGCCTGGTTGCGTTGCATGTAGAACGTGTCGCGTTGCGCGTCCGGCTTCTGCAGCTCGTTCGCGTTGCGCACGACGGTCGTGGCGAGATAGAGCGCCTTCGGTCCGAGCGGCGATGCCGCGACCGTCGACGCGTAGGTGTGGCTGAGGAGAAAGTCGTGATCCCAGGTGCGCCGCTGTTCCGCAATCATCTTCGCCAAACCTTCGTGCGCCGCGAGCGCGTCCGCGTATTTCGGCTGCGTGCGTGCCCACGCGAGCACCTTCTCGTTGCGCGCCTGCTGCTTCTCCAGAATGCTGCCGCGTTTGAAGCCGGCGAGCTGCCCTTCTGCGTTCTTGAAGCGATTGGACAACGTCTTGACGTTATCCGCGACGGCGATCTCGCCAGCAGAGTTGCCGGCCGTCGCCTTCTGCAGCACGTCGATCCACTCACCGTAGACTTCTTGACGCCGCGTGAAGAAAAGGTCCCGCCGTTCGGCCATCTCCGCCGCGGTCAGCGCGCGGTAGGTCGTGCCGGGATAGCCCAGGACCATGACGAAGTCGTCCGGCTTGACGCCTTTCGTCGAGATCGGGAAGAAGAACTGCGGCTTGTACGGCTTGCCGTCGACGTACGCACGGCCGATGGCGAAGTCGCCGGTGTGGCGCGGCCACATCCAATTGTCGGTCTCCCCGCCGTATTCGCCGATCGCGCGCGGCGGCGCGTAGACGAGGCGGACGTCGGGGATGTCGATCGACTCGATCAGGGTGTACCACGCACCGCCGTCGAACGCCGCGGTGCGGCAACGCGTGCGAGGCTGCTTCTCGCACTCGGCGACGAGATCGCTCGCCTTGCGATCGATGGCCCGCGCGCGCTCGGCGTCCGTCGCATTCGGCGGGATCGCCGCGAGCACGAGCGCGGTGACGTCCGTGAACTTGTGCGGCACCGCGATGCGCGACGTCGAGCCTTTCAGCTCCTTGTCCCGCGAGGCCGCGAGGAAGCCGTTCGTGATGATGTCGTCCTGCGGCGTCGCGTGCTCCTGCAGGATGCCGAAGAGACAGTGATGATTCGTGATGAACAGCCCGTCGGCGGAGATGAAGCCACCCGAGCAGCCTCCGGTGTCGATCGTCGCCGCGAGCAGCCCCGAGCCGCGCGCCGGATCCCAGAGCTGGGAAGGCGCGAGCTGCAGGCCTTCTTTCTTCAGCCACGCAGCGTCGAGCTTCAGGACTTGCTGCGGCGTCCACTTGCCTTCGAGCGCGAAGGCGTTGGCGGCGAGGAGCAGGAGGAGGAGCGCGCGTTTCATGCGCGGAGGATTGTAGTGCGCCACGGCCCGAGGGTTTTGCGCATCAGGATCTCGTCCTTGCCCGGCAGGAAGTAATCGGTGAGCGCGCCGACTTCGCGATAGCCGAGCCGTTCGTAGAGGTGCTTCGCGCGGGTGTTGAACGACGAGACGCACAGGAACACGTTCGGCGACTGCCGGAAGATCCGTTCCTCGGCGAACGCGACGAGCTGCGAGCCGACGCCACCGCCGCGCGCGTCTTTCGCGACGGCGACCGTCTGGATGTAGCCGTTCAGTACGCCGTTGAGATTCAGAACGAGGAAGCCGCGGAAGGCGTCGCCTTCGAAGGCGACGTAGACCTCGCGCGACGGATCGGTGACGAGTTGGCGCGCGTCCTCGTAGCTCCGTTCGAACGTGAGCCACGGCTCGGACGTCGACATGAGCTCGGCGCACAGGTGCGCGTCTTCGGCGGACTGGAGGCGGCGGATCTGCAGCTCTGGCATGCTTGTTTCGTCAACGTGTCATTCTGAGCGGGCACGGCCCGCTGCGTTTGTTGGCCAAGGCTTTACCAAGTTTTGCGTCCTCGCGGGCTTGATGAAAAGCGAGGACATCTGTCGATGTCATTAGAAGCCGCGTAGACGGCGAAGAATCCGCACCTTCAGGCGCAGCGCAAGGCCGGTACGGATCCTTCACGGTCTTCGCCGTTCAGGATGACACCTGTTGAAACCATGGAGTCTAGTCGATGACCGCGTTGATCCTCGCCGCCACGCTTTCGCTTCCTGCGCGGGCCACCGTCGTGACGGTGACGAAAGGCTTTCGCCACGAGTCGATCGAAGTCGCGGAGCGGACGATCAGCGAGCTCGCCGCGCGCACTGGTTACCTCACGATCCAGTTCGCGCGCGACGATGACGATCTCGCGCGCCTCTTCACGCCGGAAGCGCTCGCCGAGACGGACATCATCTTCTTCCTCAACACCACCGGCGAGCTGCCCTTGCCCGATCGCGATGCGTTTCTGCGCTGGATCGAGAACGGCGGCGCGTTTGTCGGCGCGCACAGCGCCAGCGACACGTTTCACGACTTTCCCGCGTACCTCGACATGCTCGGCGGCGAGTTCGACTTCCACGGCGATCACATCGAAGTGCCGGTCTTCGTCGAGGACCGCGAGCATCCGGCGACGCGTTTCCTGTCGTCGCCATTCACGACGTTGGACGAGATCTATCAGTTCAAGCGCTACGATCCGTCGCGCGTGCATCTCCTGCTGTCTTTGCACGCGGATCCCGACAGCGGCACGCCATCATCGCTGCCGATCTCCTGGACGCGCCGCCAAGGCGAGGGCCGCGTTTTCTACACGGCCCTCGGACATCGCGACGATGTTTGGGAAGCGGAGTGGTTCCGTCAGCATCTCCTCGGCGGCATCGCCTGGGCCCTCGGCGTCGAGGAGCCGCAACGCCGGCGCGCCGCCCGATTCTGAGCGGGCCG
>JAFAVZ010000567.1 GCA_019242175.1 Acidobacteriota bacterium | reverse complement strand
AACGCCGGCAACGAGCTCACCGACATCCTCCCGGCGCAGCTCCATCTCGTCGCCGCCAGCGCCAGCTCCGGCACCGCCGTGGCGAACGTCGGCACGAACACCGTGACGTGGAACGGCACGATCGCGGCGTCGGGCAGCGTGACGATCACCATCACCGCGACGATCGATCCGGCCGTCGCGACCGGCACGACGATCAGCAACCAGGGCACCATCTCCTACGACTCGGATGGCGACGGCGACAACGACGCGACGCGCGTCACCGACGACGCCTCGCAGGCCGGCAGCTCCGACCCGACCGGCTTCGCAGTTGCCGCGGCCATCGCGAACGTTCCCGCCCTCGATGGTCTCGGCCTCTTCGCCCTCGCCGCAATCCTCAGCATCCTCGGGCTGCTGTTCGTCCGCAGGGCCTAGCGGTTTCTCGAAGCGGTGGCGCGTACTCATGCCCGCCACCGCTTCGCCTTCTTCGCCGGCCGCGATCTCCAGGACCAGCGATCCCAGGCGGAGAAGCTGGTTAAGCTCGGCGCATCGCGAAAAAGGTGAAGAAGGCCGCGATCGCAATCGCGATCACCGCGATCCCCACCGTGCGCCAACGCAGCGCCGTGGAGACCGGGCGCAGTCCATCTCCCGTCAGCACGAACGCGCCCCAATAGTGCGGATCGCGCAGCTCGGTGCCGCTTCGGAGGAAGCGCAGCTTCGCCTGGCGCAGCGCTTCCGCGCGCGTCGCGCCGCGTTGGAGGTGGTGATAGAACACGCGCATGAACGCGGCCGTCGTCGTGTCCGGCACGCGCCAGAGCGTCGTCACGGTGCTCTTCGCTCCGGCGGCGAGGAACGCGCGGCTGAAGCTCTCGATGCCTTCTCCGGCGACGACTCGCCCGCGTTCCGTGTCGCAGGCGCTCAGCACCGCTAGCTCCACGTTCTCCAGCGGCAGGTCGTAAGCCTCTTTGAGAAAGAGATAGTCGGCCGGCCCGTTCGCGTTCTTCGCGGAGAAGAGGATGCGCGACTGTTCGATCGCGCCGGGATCGACGAATGCGTGGCTGGCGACGTGCAGCAGCGGTGGCGCGGCTTTCTCGCCGAGATGCTCCTTGCGATCGTTCGCGCCTGAATACAGGAGTGACGAACCGCCCAGTTCCGCTGCAATCGCGCGGACCTCCGCATCGGAGCCGCTGAGCTGCGCGTGCACCGCGCCGGCATCATCGAGCGTCGCGGTGCCGAAACGCGGATCGGCGAAGCCGCGAAACTGCGCGGTCCAAGGTGGCGCGTAGCGACGGATGGGCGCGGACGGGCGTAGCAGCAGGGCGGCGGTCGGGAGGTACGTCAAGTCGTGGGTCTCGATCAACAACCCGCCGCCGACCGGCAGCAGATCGAAGGGGACGGACGCCAACGCGCCGTCGGGCACGATGGCGACGTGCGCGGCGCCGGTTGGCAGCGACGGCAACAACTGCGCGGCGATCCGTTGCGCCGGCGCATTCCAAGCGGAGCCGGCGCCGCGCGGCAGCGCCCCGACCAACGCCTGAATCGCGTTCGTATCGACGGCGATCGCGCGCACTTCGGCGCGCTCCTTCGTGATCGTGAGGACGGCGGAGCCGGCCGCGGAAGTCCAGTACTCGACGAGCGCGACGTTCTCCGGCAGCGCGCGTTGGATAGCCGTCAAGTCGACAGCGGGGAGACCGAGGCGGTCGCGCCAGGCGCGGGAACGTCCGCGCTCGATCAGCGCGAACAGCTCGCGCGCGTCCGCATGGCGGCGCATGCGCAACGCGATCAGCGCGTCGTACACCTCGCGTTTGTCGTTGAAGAAATCCGAGCGCAGCGTCGGGATGCGGATCGCCTCGCGGATCTTCTCGATCCCCTCCACCGCCTCGCGCAGATGGCGTTCCGCCGACGTCTCGTCGCCGCCCGCGAGCTCGCATCGGGCCAGGCCGTAGAGCGCCTTCCACTGCTCCTCCACTGTGCCGAGCGCCGTCGCTTCGCCGGATGCGATGCGGAAGTCGCGCGCGGCCGCGGCGGTGTCGCCGAGGCGGAACTGCGTTTCGGCTCCGTACAGGCGGGCCTGCAGCGCCTCGCGTGCATTGCCTGCCTTCGTCGCCCGCGAGAGTGCGTCGGCGAATGTCGCGCGAGCTTCCGCGAGGCGGCCGAGGTCGAGGGCGAGGACGATGGCGCGGTTCTTCAGCACGCCGAGCTCCGCGTCGAGCTGTTGGTCGACGGCGAACAGCGCGAGCGCCTGATCGTACGCGGCCAGCGCTTTGTAGGGATCGCCGAGGCGACGGTAGACGACGCCGAGGTTGACGAGCATTTGGGCGTGCTCGTCGGAACGGAGATTCGCCGTGTCCGCGAGCGCGAGCTGGTATTGGCCCAGCGCTGCATCGTATCGGCCGAGGCGCTGATCGAGGGTGGCGCGGTTGGCGAGGAGGATGCGTCGCCGGCGCGGCGTCCATTCCGCGCTGCGATGAGCATCGATGACCTGGCTCGCGGCGTCGTAGTGCGTGGCGGCGTCGGCGTAACGGCCGGTGTAGAAATCGACGCTCGCCAGGTTCATCAATTCTTCGACGCGCGCTTCCGCGTCGCCCGCTTGCGTTGCCACGCGCAGCGCCGTCTCCAACGTCTTACGCGCGAGGTCGTAGTGGCCGGCGTACATCTCGGCGAGGCCGGCCTGATTCAGCGACGAGGCCTGTGCGCGGAGATCGTGCAGCGCGGCGTAGACCGCGGCCGCTTCGTTCGCGTCGCGCTCCGCGGCGTCGTAGTCGCCGGCGTCGGTTTCGATCGCCGACAACTGATCGAGCACCTCGCCGCGCGTGCGCGCATTCGGCGGAAGCGAGCGCAGCAGCGTGCGATACGTCGCGAGGCCGGCCGCCGTGTCGCCGGCATCGATCTGCGCCTGTGCCGCGGCGAACGTCTCTTCGACCGTCGCCGCCTGCGCGCGCAGCGAGCAAACGAAGAAAAAGGCGACGAGCCAAAGATTTCTGTTCCGCGGGCGATGCGCGCGTTGTCTCAAGGAGGCGAGACCGGGATTCATGAGAAGCGCTCACTATAATGATTGGAATGGACTCCACGCCCTCGCCCAGCTCGGACGAGGAGCTTCTTGCGGCGTATCGGCGGGCGAGCGGGGAAGGGCGGCGCGCGGCGGCCGATCGGCTCTTCGCGCGCTACTACGAGCAGGTCGGGCGCTGGTGCTTGCGGCTCGCCGGCGAGCGGGAAGCGGCGGCGGATCTGGCCCAGGACGTCTTCCTCAAGGCGCATCGCCATCTCGACTCTTTTCAGGGCGCCTCGCAGTTCGGCACCTGGCTGTACAGCATCGCTCGGAACGAGTCGATCAATCGCGCGAAGCGCAGCGGGCCCTCCGCGGACGACGACTCGGAGGAAACGCTGATCGCGATTCCGGCCTCCGATCCGAATCCGGAGGAGCTGGCGACGCGCAACAGCAGCGCGCGGCGGGTCGATCGATTGCTGGCCCAAACGCTGGACGAGAAGGAGCGGATCGTGTTCACACTGCATTACGGCGACGAGCTGCCGCTCGCGGCGATCACGAGCCTGCTGCGGCTGGAGAACAGCAGCGGCGCGAAGGCGTACATCGTCAGCGCGAAGCGCAAGCTGGCGCGCGCCGTGGAACGGATGCTGGCGCGGGGAGAGCGGGCATGAGCGACGCTCGCGACCAGTGGCGCGCGGCACTCGCTCCCACTCCTCAATGCATCCCCCTCGAGCGTCTCGGCGAGGCTCGCACCGACGCCGAGCGCGAGCATCTCGCGAGCTGCGCGCGTTGCCAGACGGAAGTCGCGCTCTTCGCAGAAATGAACGCGATGGATGCGAGCGCGGACAGCCGCTGGGTCGCCGAAGAGCTGCATCGCCGTTTCGAAACGAATGTGAAGCCGTTCTCGCCGCGGCGCAACGCGCGCTTTGCCTGGGCCGCGGCCGCAGCCATTGCGATCGCGATCGCGGGCGGCGTCTGGATGGAAACGCGCGAGCCATCCATCGGCGGCGTCGAGTCGACGAACGTCTATCGCGCGCTGAGCGTCGAGGCAATCGCGCCGGTCGGCGATCTCGCCGAAGCGCCGCGCGAGCTGCGGTGGAAGCCGGTGGCGGGCGCGACCGGTTATGCGGTCGAGCTGCGCGAAGTCGACCGGACGCTGCTGTGGCGCTCGGAAACATCCGCGAGCGTCCTCGCGTTGCCCGCGGACGTCGTGGCGCAATGCGCGCCGGGCAAGAGCCTTCTTTGGGACGTCGCGGCCCGCCGCGGCTCCGATGTGCTGGCCTCCAGCGGAGTTCAGCGGTTTCGAGTCGCAGTCCAGGTGCCCCGGAGAAACGTCCCATGATCCGATCCACCCTCGCCGTTCTCGCCACTCTGCTCGCCGCGACCGCTGCGTTCGCTGACGGCTTCCCCGGTCTCTCCCTTCGCATCCGCGACGAAGCCGCGCCGGCCGGCAGCATCGTGCAGGTCAAGATCGACGTCACCGAGCCGAAGCCGATCTCGACCGGCAAAGGAAAGGTCAAAGTCAAAGGGCTCGCCTCCGTCGAAGGCATCTCCCTCGGCAATCACGGTCAAGATGCTTACGGCGTGGTGCTCGTCGATGGCGATGAGCTGACGTTCTTCGTCCACTCGCCCTCCGCCGCATTCGGAACGGCGACCGACTACCCGATCGTGACCGTCGCGGGCGTCGTCGATCCCTCGGCGCGCACGGGCGACACCTTCCCGCTGGAGATCGATCCCGGCGCCCTCCAGTTTCTCGGTCTGGCCAGCGCGCAGTATCCGCTGGAGATCGCGAACGGCCGGCTCACCGTGGCGAACGACGCGATCGCGATCGGCGACGTTTCGCCGGGCAGCTCGATCGTTCCCGCGGGCGGCGTGGTGCGCATCAGCGGCGCGAACTTCACGCCGACGACGCGCATTCAGCTCTCGGAGAGCCAGATCGCCGAAACGCGCTACATCAACAGCAACCGCATCGACGTCGTCCTCGCCCGTACGACGGACATGCTCGGCCTGCGCATCCGCGCGCGCAACGACCGCTCGGAGTCGATGTACTACTCGTATCAGCGCACGACGCACGCGACGAACGGAACGGATGCGATGCTCGCCCGCGCTGTGCCGCTCTTCGCTCCGAACACGTACACCGATGCGACGGTGCATCTGCCGGCCGCGGCGCTGACGTCGCATCGGCGGCGCTCCGCTGGCCCGTCGCGCGGCGGCCCCGCGCCTCGTGTCGCGCAGGCGTTCGCGATCCAGAACGTGAACGCGACGCCGGCCTCCGCGACGATCGAGCTGCTCGATGGCGCCGGCCACGCGTACGCCATCAACACGATCGCTTTGCAGCCGAATCAGACGGTGCTGCAGCAGATCGACACCGCGTTCGGCCCCGTTTCAGCGCCATCCGCCTTCCGCATGCGCAGCAACGCGCCGCTCCACGTGCTCGGCGTCGCCGCTGACGCCTCTGCCAAAACACTGACCGCACTCCCGCCCGACTAACCATCCATCGACATCGACCTCCCACGGCGTCCCATTCGGGCTCGCCCGCCGGAGGTGTGCCTTGCCCACACAAAGGAGACCATCATGAAGAGAGCCTGGATCATCCTGATCATCACCCTCGCCGCGGCGCTGACCTCGAGTGCCGGCACGCGAGTCATCCCCGTCGCCGGCCACCTGCCCGGCGCGAACGGAACGTCGTGGACGACGGACGTCAGCCTGACGAACAACGATGCCGTGACGCGCTCCGTGGAGCTCGTGTTCCATCCGGAAAATGACGCTTCGCAAACGCGCGTGGTCACACTCGCCGCGAACGGCTCGGTGCTGCTGACCGACGCCGTGCGTCCCGACGATTTCCCCGGCGTGAATCCCACGAGCTGGGTCGGCCAGCTCGAGATCCGTTCCGCGGGCAACATCAGTGCCTCGGCGCGCACGTTCACCACCGCGTTCGCCGGCGGGACTTATGGGAGCTCCTACGAGTCCTTCGACCCGGCGGTGTTGTCGAGCGAAGGGGCGATGACCGGCCTGGTGCAGAGCACCCGCTTTCGCTCCAACATCGCGTGGGCGAACGCGGGCGACCATCCGGTCGTCGTGTCGTATGCGTTGCGCCGCGAGAACGGCGCGCTGCTGGCGACTTCGCAGCTCGCCGTCGGCGCGCACACGACGGTGCAGACTTCGCTGGCGCGCGACACCGTTACGACGGTGGACAACGCGCGCCTGCTCGTCGAATGGACCGCGACGAAGCCGATCTATGCGATCGCCAGCGTGATCGACAACAAGTCGAACGACCCGACGAACATCCCGTCGACCAGCAGCGCCACGGAGCTGTTCTTTCCCGTCGTCGGCCGCAATGCCGGCGCGCAATCGACGTTCTGGAGCACGTCCGCGGCGGTGAGCTCGCGCGCCGACGTGGCCGGAACCGTGACGTTCGCCTATCGCGACAACGCCAGCGGCCAGCTCTTCACCACGACCGCGCCACTTCCGGCCCACGGCACCGTGAAGGCCGAGGATGTGAATGCGCTCGTGGGAGCAGGGGAGGGATCGGGATCGCTGACCATCACGTCGACCGTGCGCGTCGTCTCCGCGGTGCGCGTCTTCAACACGCTGTCCGACGGTGCGACGTACGGCTCGGCGTTGCTCGCACAGGCGAACGCCGTGCGCGCGTCGCGCGTGCGCATCCAGGGCGTGCGGCGTGACTCCGCCTATCGGCTCAATGTGTCGATCTTCGGGCATGCCGAAGCGACGGATGGGACGGTGCGGCTCTTCGATGATCGCGGGCAGGAAGTGGAATCGGAGCCGTTCCATCTCGGCGCCGACGTGATGGGACAGATCGCGATGAGCCGCGGCGAGGCGGAAGTGCGGTCGGGCGAGATCGAAGTGGAGACGCACAACGGCGCGTCCATCACGGCGGTAGCGTCGAACGTCGACAACCGCACCGGCGACACGTCGCTGCGCGAGGCGGAGCAGGAGAACGAACGGCAACACGAGCTGGAGATCCGCATCACGCCGCGAACGGCGACGGTCGGCGCTCCGGTGACGTTCACAATCGGCGACGCGAGCGGCATCGCGTCGGTGGCTTGGACGTTCGGGGATGGCAGCACCGGCAGCGGCGCCACGACGACGCACACTTACGCGAGCGCGGGTGAGTTCGATGTGTCCGCGACGGTGACGCTCGCCAGTGGCGCGATCGTTCGCGATCGGGAAGACGTGCACGTCGTCGCGAATGCGGGGGGAGGCGGCACGACGACGAACGGCTCGATCGATTTCAGCTGGACGCCGCTCGCGCCGGCGGTGGGCCAGGAGGTGACGTTCACCGCGTCGCGCACCAGCAACGGCGGCTCGTTCCAGTGGAAGTTCCCCGGCAACGTGCGCAAGAGCGGCGCCGTGGCCAGCTTCGTGTTCGGCTCCGCAGGCGCGTTCGAGGTGGAGCTCGAGCTGGAGCACGAGGGGAACGGAACGGTGCAGGCGAATCACGTGGTGAGCGTCGGCGGCGGCACGCCGTCCACGCCCAGCAATCCCACGCCCGGCAACTCGACCATCGATTTCACCTGGTCTCCTGCGAATCCGGCGGCAGGGCAGACCGTGACGTTCACCGCGACCGGCGGCAACGGCGGAACGTTCCGCTTCGAGTTCCCCGGCAACGTGCGCAAGAGCGGCAACGTGGTGACGTTCGCCTTCGCGTCCGCCGGTTCGTTCGAGGTGGAGCTGGAGCAGGAGAAGGAAGGAAGCACGACGCTGCACGCGCGGCATGTGGTGAATGTGGGTGGCGGAGCGGGCGGCGGCAATCCAGGCGGCGGGACGGTCCCGACCAGCGTGGACTTCAGCTGGTCCCCCAACACGCCCCGCGCCGGCCAGACGGTGACGTTCACCGCGACGTCGGACGTCGCGCCGTCGTCCAACTCGTCCTACAAGTGGCGCTTCCCCGACGACTCTCGCCCTCGGGGCACGACCGCCACGTACAAGTTCCCGGCCGCCGGCACGTACCGCGTCCGCGTGGAGATCGAACGCCCCGGCCAAACGTCGATCGAACGCGAACGAACCGTGACGATCGCGCCATAGCCGCTTCGCAATCCCACGTGAAAAGCCCTCCCGCCGGAGGGCTTTTTACGTCTTGCGCGGAACGAGGAGCAACGCGACGCCGACGACGATCGCTGCGATACCCGACCACATCGGAACGTTGACCGTCTCCTTCTCCTTGACCGCCAGCTCCACCGGCCCCAGCTTCACTTCATGCGAAGCCTTCGTGTACGAGAACTTCCCGTACACCAACCCCAGGATGCCGGCCACGATGAGAATGATGGCGATGATCTTCAGTGCGTTCATGGGCGATAGTGTGCGCCAAAGCGGGCCGGTGCGGGTCCTGCTCCTATTTCCGATGATCTCGATGCGTGTTGCCGTCCTCGCCGCCCTGCTCGTCGCTTTTTCGGCGACGGCGACGGAGATCGTCACGACGTCCAACGCGCAGACAAGCACCGCGACCCTCCACGCCCACCGCATCGACGCGAAGGCGGAGCCGATCGAGCGATCCATCGTCGTGCCGGGCACCAGTTCCGTCGACCTTCCCGACGGCGTGTGGGAGATCCGCATCGACGGCGCGGCGCTGTGGGGGCCGCGCATCTACGCCCGCGCGACGGATTCCGTCGTCCTTCCGCTTTGGGCCGCGGGTGTCCTGCGGGGCACGCTGAAAAACGCGCCGAAGGCGTTGGCGGTGCAGTTCTCGGCGGTGGATGCAATTGGACCGAGCGGAGAAGCCGACTGCTCCATCGATGGCCAGGCGTGGGCGTGCACGATGCCGGTCGGCCGTCATGACTTGCGCTTCTCAAACGCGGGCTTCGCGCCGGAGTACCGGTTCGGAGTCTCGGTGCCGGGCGTGCAGCAGGCGCCGATTCAATTCACCGCCGGCGCCTCGTTATCCGGACGCGTCGAGGCGATTCGCGGCGTCAAAGTTCCGTTGGACGAACTGCAGATCCGGATGACGTCGACCGGCGGGAAGGCGCAGCAGCACTACACGACGACCGCCAATGCGAAGGGCTTCTTCCAACTCAAAGGCCTCGCACCGGGCGACTACACGATCACGGCAGTGCGTAGCGGCTTGGTCGCGCAGAGGCGAGGAGTCGCCATCAAGTCAGGAATGGCCGCGCAGCTGAATGCGCCGCTGTTGCTCGATCGTCCGAAACGACTGGGTGTGGCGATTCTCCCGATGCTCGATCCCGAGATGCGGCCGTGGATCGTCGCGCTCCACGCATACGGCCCCGACCATCGGCAAAGCAACCTTCTGACGCAATCGGCGGCGACCACCGGCGGCGAATGGACGGCTCCGGCGTTGCTCGCGGGCGACTACGCGGTGCAGATCAGCCGCGCCGACGGACAGACCTGGAAGTGGCAGGACGTCGCGATCGGTGACGCCGACGTCGAGCTCCCACTCGCAGTCCTCGGCGAGCGCCTCACAGGCACGATCACCCTCGGCGAACGACCGCTGGCAGCGAAGCTTTCGTTCGGAGACGAGCACGGCTCCGCGCTGGTCTCCGACGACACCGGCCATTTCGAAGGCGAGATCCCGCCCGGCGACAGCGACGAGCGCACCGTATTCATCGAAAGCCAGTCCGCGCAGATCGTTCGTACAGTGCGGGTGAAGCTCGAACGCACGGAGTCGGGCAAACGGGCGGTCATCCGACTCGCGGACACGACGCTCTTCGGACGCGTGACTCGCGAGGATGGCTCGCCGGCGCCCGATGCCATCGTCACGATCGATGCGAGCGGCAACGTCCAGCAGGTGATTGCGCAGGCCGACGGTACGTTTCAACTGCAGGGGGCTGGAGCCGGGCGAGTACCGCGTGCTCGCGGAAACCGCCTCGGCCAAGAGCGAACGGATGCCTACCCGGCTCGAGAGCGGGGATCCGACCGAGTTGAGCCTCGTCGTCCGAGAGCAACTCGCAGTTCGGGGACGCGTCCTCGCGAGCGGCGTGCCGGTCATCGGCGCCTCCGTCTATGCGATGCCCGACGTGTCCTGGGCGCCCTTCATGCCGCACGCGACGACGGCCGATGGCGGCGAATTCGACCTGCAGCTCCCGCCGCGTACGACGACCTACGACCTGGTGCTGGTCCACTCGGCGTTCGACACGGTGCTGACCAGGATCCCGGCGCAACCGAGCGTGACGCGTCAGATCGTGGCGACGCAGATCGGAGGCACGCTCACCGTCGATGCGTCGGCGCCGGGCGATGTGCTCGTGCGCCACGCCGGAGGCCAGTGTTGGCTGGCCTGGTTGGCGAACTTGCCCGGCTCCGGCGGAAGCGTCGGTTCCTCGCGGATCGTCGTGCCTCGCCTGGAGCCCGGCGACTACACAATTTGCTCGTCC
>JAFAVZ010000363.1 GCA_019242175.1 Acidobacteriota bacterium | reverse complement strand
CCGCCTCGCTCGACTTGCATGTGTAAAGCACGCCGCCAGCGTTCATTCTGAGCCAGGATCAAACTCTCCAGTTTAAATGTGCTGTCTTGCGACAGCTTTAAATGAAGATCTGATACTGACACCAATCGTGAACGACTGATGTTTTGTTATTCGGTTCGTATTGATACGAACTAGTTTTGTGAGATCGCTGCCTGCGTTTCCGCAAGCAACTGATTCTCGTAGGAATCACGTTGTCTGTCTTGCTATCCTATTCAGTTGTCAAAGAACCGACTTCCGTCGAAAGGGCGGCCATACTGCCAGACCCCCTCGTCCGTGTCAAGCGGAATGTTTTCGACCTCGCGAACTCATTCCGTTTGATGCGGACACGCGTAACCCGTTGCGCCGCTTGGATTTGGAAAGAACTTCAGGAGTACTGCAGGGACCGCGGATTCTACTTGCTGCCCCGTTGCGTGTCAACTCCGTGCGTTGGGATCCCGTACAACTTGTGAGCTCCGTTCGCTATTCCAACCATTTTTGCTCCCGCCGGAGCGTCATCGTCGCGTCAAAGATCCGTTGCTGCTCGGGACCGGCCACAACGCCGCACCCCCCGTCTCTATTCCGCGATTTTTCTCGCTACCGGCGCTGCACAAGTCACTGTGCAAGCTCGGGTTACTGCCTTTGTTTTCGAAGATCAGGTCCCGTTCAGGGACCCGACATAACGGGGGAGGGGTAGGTCCTATTCCACGATTTGTGGAGCGGCCAAAAAAACTCCAAATCGCCTCAGGAAAGGGCCTCGGAAAGGCGCGTCCGGAGCAGCTTTCCGAGAGGAGAACGAGGGATCTCGGCCACCTGATGTACGCCCCGCACGCGCTCAAACGGCAGAACCCGTTCGTTGAACTGCCGAGCGATCCCCTCTCCCTCCCCTGCTACCGCCAGATGAAGCACGTGGCCGAGGCGTTCGTCCGGGATGGCGACGAGCGCGGCGTCGATCTCGCCCCTTACACTGTCGAGCACGCCATCAAGCCGGCCGAGATCGACGGACTCCCCGCCGATCTTCAGAAACTCCCCCCTCCGCCCATCCACTCGCAGAGCCCGCCCTTTCACCGCACCCACATCCTCCGTCGTGAACCAGCCGTCCGCGTCCTTCGGATCGATCACGCCCTCCCCCGTCGCATACCCGGTCAGCATCGAAGCCCCTCGGAAAGCCAGCCGCCCCTCCTCCTCCGCCCGCCCTTCGAGGTGAGGCAACAGCTGGCCGTCGATCGCCACCGTCGAACAGCACTCCGTCATGCCGTAGCTGGTGAAGACGGGCCAGCCCAGCGCACGGGCCGCCTGGTGGAGCTGCGGGTCGAGGGAGCCGCCGCCGATGAGCGCCGCGCGCATCGAAGTCTGGGGGCGCACCTCCGCGCGCACGATGTCGTGCAGTTGCGCGGGTACGAGCGAAACGAGGGTCGTGTCCGTTCGGACGAGCAGCTGCGGATCCCACGGCATCGCGAGCACGCGTCCGCGCGCGAGTTGCGCACGGGCGAAGATGCCGAGGCCGCCGACATGAAACGCCGGGAGCACCGAGGCCCAGACATCTGAGGATGTGGCGGCGAAGTATTCATTGACGGCGACGGCCGAGGCAAGGATGGCGACTTTCGAGAGGGCGACGAGCTTCACGGCGCCGCTCGAGCCGGACGTCGCCACGAAGACGTGTGCCGGCAGCGGCGGTACGAGCTTCTCCAGCCGCGCGCGCTCCTCTTCCGGCATCCGCGGATTCAGGAGGAGGTGGGAATCGGGGCCGAAGAAATCGATCATGCGAGCCTCTTCCACGGCAGGCGTTCCAGCGCGTCGTCGAAGCCGATGCCGGTGCCGCCCGGCGGCACGAGGCGCGCGCCGTCGAGGCGCAGGCTCTCGCTGAACTCGTTCGGCTCGTACAGCACGTGCGTGATCAGGCCGCAGGTTTCCGTCGTCGTTTGCGCGGCGACGAGCGCCGCATGCAGCTGCCCGACAGGATGATCCATGTAGCTGGTGACGATCGTCCGCCGCTCGCCACTCCGCGGCGGCGCCTGCACGGCCGGCTTCACGATCCAGACGTCGACGCCATCCGTAGAGAAACCGCGGTCGAGCGCGAGAGGCATGCCCGTGCGCTCGCGGATCCTGCGCCAGGTGGCAGCGTCGTACGGACAGGGATCTTCGATGAAGTCGATCCGTTCGCGCGGCAGCGACTCGGCGAGCGCGAGAAACTCCTCCGCGGAGAGAAGCATGTTGTAGTCGATGCGCAGCCGCACGCGCTCGGGAATCCGCGCTCCGAACTTGATCTTCGCGATGCCGAACTCCTCGGGCGGCGCCGAGCCGGGCCAGTGGCTTTCGGGGATCGTGATGGCGTCGAAGAGCGAGCGCCCCGCGTTGCGCGCGGCGGCATCGAGCGCGGCGCAGGCGAGCGAGCGTCGCGTCAGCACGGTCGTCTCACCGGCGGCGAGCATCGCGAGCTGCGTTTCCAGCGGCTCATCGCCGAGCTCGGGCCAGGGATGGATGTCGGCGACGCCGCCATCGACGCGGATCAACGCGCCGTGGCGAGGCTCCGCTCCCGCCAGCGCGCTGAGCGGCGCGCGCGGCACGAGCGTGTAGCCGCTGACGAAGATCACAGCAGCGATCCGAGAGCGAAGAGGATGCCGAAGACCCAGTCGAGACCGCCGGCCATCGCCAGGCAGCCGTTCAGCTCGCGGCCGCGACTGCGCGAGACGCGGCGCAGCAGCGCGGCGGCGATCACGATCGCAAACATCGGAAGCAACAACGAGCGCTGACGTCGCAGGAACGCGAGCGCCGCGACGCAGACGAAAGGCAGCAGCGCGAAGACCACGATCTCCGTCCGAGCGAAACCTTCGCCGAAGCGCACGGCCATCGTCCGTTTGTTCGCGACGGCGTCGTTCGGCAGATCGCGCAGGTTGTTGATCGCCAGGATGACGATCGCGAGCGAGCCGGCCGCGACGCCGCCGATGATCGCCTCGACCGGCCAGGCCAGCGCCTGCACGTAATAGGTCCCGCCGACGGCGATCACGCCGAAGAACAGCATGACGAAGAGCTCGCCGAGGCCGTGATAGGCGAGAGGATAGGGACCGCCGGTGTAGGCGTAGGCGGCAACGATCGACGTCACGCCGATCGCGAGCAGCGGCCAGCCGCCGCGCAGGATCAGTGGAACGCCGCAAAGCGCCGCGAGGAGGAAGCACACGTAAGCGCCGCGCATCACGGCCTCGGCGCTGAGGAGGCCGGCGGCGGTCACGCGCAACGGGCCGAGGCGCTCGCCGGTGTCCGCACCCTTCTTGAAGTCGAGCGCATCGTTCACGAAGTTCGTGCCGATCTGGATCAGCACCGCACCGGCGAGCGTGAAGAAGAGGAGGCCCCAGTGCAGCGGACGCGGCGCCAGCGCGGCGCCGATCATCACCGGCACCACGGCGGCAGCGAGCGTCTTCGGACGCGCGGCGGCGATCCAGGGGCTCACGGGAATCTCGGGAACTTGTCGAACGCCGGCTTCCGCTTTTCGACGTACGCGTTCCGCCCTTCCTGCGCTTCCTCCGACAGGTAATAGAGGAGCGTCGCGTTGCCGGCGAAGTCGAGCAGACCGATCTGGCCATCGCAATCGGCGTTCATCGCGGCCTTCACGCAACGCAGCGCCATCGGCGAGAGCGCGAGCATCTCGCGGCACCACTGCAGCGTCTCTTCTTCGAGGCGCTCGAGGGGGACGACGGTGTTGACGAGGCCCATGTCCAGCGCCTGTTGCGCGTCGTACTGGCGACAGAGGAACCAGATCTCGCGGGCCTTCTTCTGGCCGACGATGCGGGCCAGATAGGAGGAGCCGAGGCCGCCGTCGAAGGAGCCGACGCGAGGGCCGGTCTGGCCGAAGCGCGCGTTCTCCGCGGCGATCGTGAGGTCGCACACGACGTGCAGCACGTGGCCGCCGCCGATCGCGTAGCCGGCGACCATCGCCACGACCGGCTTGGGCATGCTCCGGATCTGCTTCTGCACGTCGAGGATGTTCAGGCGCGGAACGCCTTTGGAGTCGATGTAGCCGGCCTTGCCGCGCACGCGCTGGTCGCCGCCGGAGCAGAACGCGTCCGGGCCTTCGCCGGTGAGGATGATCACGCCGATCTCGCCGTCATCACGGGCGAGGTCGAACGCCTCCTTCAGTTCCGCCACGGTCTGGGGACGAAACGCGTTGCGGACTTTCGGGCGGTTGATGGTGATCTTGGCGATGCCGTCGGCGGTGCGTTCGTAGCGGATGTCGGTGAAGTCTTTGATGGGAGTCCAGGTTTCGGCCATAGAGTCCGCACACTACTGCGCGGCGGCGAATTCGCGCAAGCGAGCGGCGAACCGCTCGGGCCGCTCCCACGGCACGCGGTGGCCGGCGTCCTCGACGATCCACAGCTCGCCGTGCGGCGTCCGCTTCGCCGCGCGTTGCGCGATCTCCACGTACTTCGCGTCACGCGCGCCGGCGACCCAGAGCACCGGAATCGCGATGCGCTCCAGCTCCGGCGGCGGCAGAACCGCAGCCGACCAGTCCCGCAGCGCGTGCACGAGCACCGCGCGGTCGAAGTCCTCTTCGCGGCGCTCCATCTCGTGGCCGCCGAAGAGCGGCTGTGCGTGCCATGCCTTCATCAGCTCCGGCCAAGGCTCGTTCTCGAAGCGCGCGACCCACGGCGATGGTTCGCCGCGATCGATCCCCGCAGAGACGATCACCGCCTTGCGATAGCGCGCGCCGCGCATCAGCGCCTGCAGCGCGAGGCGGCCGCCCATCGAGTAGCCGAGGAGGACGTCGCCTTCGCTCGGGATCTCTTCGTTCCAGAGATTGATCGCGCGCACGCCGGCGCCGAGAAAGTTCCAATCGGACGGAAGGCCGAGGAAACCGTGGAGGGCGGTGATCATGACCAGAGCGCGTCGTAGCGCGCCCACACGCGTTGCGACGCTTCGTCGTCCGGCGTCAGCTCGAGGACGTCGATGCCGAACATGCGCGCCCAGTCGTCGAAGTGCAGGCGATGATCGTTCTCGATCACGCGCCGGCGATACGCAGGATCGAGCGGACGAAGCGACGCGACGCGCGAGAAAATGCGGCCGCCGCCGTTGTTCATGATGACGATGCGGAAGCTCGCGTCGAGCTGGGGCACGATCCACGGCGCGTTGAGGTCGTAGAGCGCGGTGAGATCGCCGACGATCGCCACGTTCGTCGCGTTCGGTGCACACCAGCCGAAGAACGTCGAGAGCTGGCCGTCGATGCCGTTCGCGCCACGGTTCGCCTCGATCGTGAACCCTCGCGGCTCGCGCGTCGCGGCGAGATCCCACTCGCGGATCGGCAGGCTGTTGCCGATGTAGACGCGCGCGTTCTCCGGCAACTCGCGCGACAGCTGGCGGAACATCGCCAGCTCCGACGTCGGCTCGTCGTCCAGGATGCCTTCGAGCTGCGCGCGTTTCTCCCGATCCAGCGCGAAAAACGCGTCGCCGCGCGACACGCGCGTTGGCGACGGCAGGTCGTCGATCGAGCGCACCTCGCCGTGATCCATCCCGGCGAACGGCAAGCGCGAGTAGTGCGTGGTCGGAATCGCGATGTCGCGCCAGAAGCGCAGCGTCGGCACGTTGCCGATGCGGATCACCTCATCGAAGCCGCCGCGCGACAGCATCCGCTCATTGAATACATGCAAGTCCGCGAGCGCCGGATCCTCGCGCAATCCCGAAAGCGCCTCCGCATACACAGGCGCGCCGAGCGCGAGCGCGAATGAGCGCACGCGTTCGCGGTCGCGCGTGTGCAAGCCGCCGATCAAGACGAGCGGCCTATTCATCGATGAGAGGCTCCTCGAACTCGATGTTCAGATGCAACGCGCGTTTGCGATCCCAAGTCGCCGGATCGCTCGCCGCATACACGCCGAAGATGCCGAGCTGCTCGATCGACTGCGGCGCGCCGGTGCCGCGAAAGCGCGCGGGACGATCGGCCGTCACGAGCACGAGCGGCACGCCGGAGTAATGCGCCTCGATCGCCGCGGGCAGAAGCTCCGCGACCGCCGTCCCGGACGTCGTCACGACCGCGACCGGCAACTCATCGCGTTTCGCTCGCCCCAGCGCGAAGAACGCGGCAGAACGTTCGTCGACGAAGGAGTACACCGGCGTGCCGGCGAGCACCGCGAGCAGCGGCGAGTTCCGGGAGCCGGCGCAAACGCAGAAGTCGCGCACGCCGAGCTCGCGGATCGTTGCGACCAGCGCCCGCGCCGCCGAGATGTTCGTCATGCCGAAACGGCCACCGGCGCCTCGACGCCGAACATCGCCTTCACCTGCTCGCGTTTGTAGCGCAGCTCGTCGAACTCGCGCTCCAGCTGGCTCTCCGGGAGCAAGCCGGCGCCGGACCCGACGCGCAAACGGTCGGCATCCCACTGCACGTTGCGGATCGCCACGAGCGCGAGCGCGAATCGGTCCGGACGTTCCAAACCGAAAGGCGCCCCGAACGTGCGCCGCTTCACCCCGCGATCGGCCTCGCGCAGCCAGCGTTCCCCCGCCTCGGTGCGAGGAGAGACGCCGAGGGCGGCGGTGGGGTGGAGACGGCGAACCATTTCGGCGAAAGACATCTTCTCCACGCCGTTCTCCTCGAAGCGGATCGGCGTCGCGAGATGCGCGATCGTCGGCATCTCCAGAATCCCGAGCGCGCCGACTTCGAGATTTCCGAACGGCGCGAGGCGGCGCACGATGTCATCCACCACGAGCCGATGCTCGAGCAGCTCCTTCGGATCGCGGAGCAACTCTTCCTTGCGCGCGATCACGCGCGTGCCGGCGAGCGCCATCGTCCGATATCCCCGAACGTCCGACTCGAAAAGCACCTCGGGGCTCGCGCCGATCACGCCGTGCGCGTGATACGAGTAGCCGTACGCTCGCATGTGCGGCGGTATGTGCGGCAGCCGGGCGAGAAGGTGCCGGCGCCAGTCGCCGCGCGTGCGGACGCGGCCTTCCTCGAAGAGCACCGGCACGACCTTCTTGAAGTCGCCGCGGGCCATCGCCTCCTTCGCCGAGTCGAACTGCTCCCGAAACGGCGTGAGATACGTCGTGGCCCACTCGACCTGCGGCGAGCCGTCGTCAGGAAAACGCTCGACGAGCTCCGCGACCGAGAGTTCCTCCCACGACGCCGGATGGCGCCAGGGATGCGGATCGTCGAGGAAGAAGTCGGTGATGAAGAAGGCCGGCCGATCGGGCCGCCGGAAGGGCAGCTGTTCGAACGGACCCCAGCCGACGAACAGGCGATCGGGAGCGGTCTGGATGAAGGCGAAATCGCGCGACATCAGGAGAGGGATTGTACGATTGAGTTGCTGGTTGCTGGTGACTGGTTGCTCGTAGCATGACGACGAGGCACCAGCAACCAGCAACGAGCCACCAGCAACCTTATGTATACAGGCCCCGATCCCACACGCATTCGCGAAATGTTTCGCTCCATCTCCGGGCGCTACGACCGGGCGAACACGGTCATGTCCGGCGGCATCCATCATCTCTGGCGGCGGCGGGCTGTGCGGTGGGCGGGCGTGAAAGCCGGCGACCGCGTCCTCGACTCCGCGACCGGCACGGGCGATCTCGCCATCGCGTTTCGCCGCGCGGGCGCGGAAGTCACCGGCACCGACTTCGTCCCGGAGATGATCGAGCTGGCCAAACGCAAAGCGGCCGACATCCACTTCGAAGTCGCCGACGTCACCCGCCTGCCGTTCGCCGACGACTCCTTCGACGTCGCCAGCATCTCGTTCGGCATCCGGAACGTGAACGATCCGCGGCGGGGCATCGGCGAGCTCGCACGCGTCGTGAAGCCGGGCGGCCGGGTGATCATCCTCGAGTTCGGCCAGCCGCCCAACCGCCCGTTCCGCGCCCTCTACGACTTCTACCGCACGCGTATCCTCCCCCGCCTCGGCGGCGCCGTCACGGGCGAGAAAGCGGCGTACGAATACCTCGAGCGCTCCGCGTCGAAGTTCCCATGCGGCGACGCATTCGTCGCGATGATGAAGGAGAGCGCGCCGTTCGAGCGCGTCGAGTACAAGACGCTCTCGATGGGCATCGCGTACCTGTACCGCGGCATCGTCTCCTGACGTAAACTCCCGCGTTCATCTCATGAGCACCGACGTCTACAAATTCGGCGGCGTCGCCGTCGGCAGCGCCGAAGCCATTCGCGTCGCGGCCGCGCACGTGCGCCGCGCCGCCGCGCAGGGACGCATCGCCGTCGTCGTCTCGGCGATGAACGGCGTCACCGATCTCCTCCTCGACGCCGCGCAATCGGCATTGCGCCGCGATCGCGAGCAAAGCGAGCGCGCCGCGAGCGCGTATGCGGAGAAGCACGCGAAGCTGATCGACGAGCTGTTCGGGCCGAAGCACGCGCTGCACGCGCTGGTCGACGAAGCGACAAATGAGTTGCGCGCGATGACGGAGTCGATCGCCGTGCTGCGCGAGCTCACGGTGCGCGCGCAGGATGCGCTCGTCGCCCGCGGCGAACGCGTTCTCGCGAAAATCTTCGCCGCCTACCTCGGCGCCGAGTACGTCGACGCCACGGAAATCATCCTCACCGAACGCCGCCTCGGCAGCCTGTGGCCGAACCTGCAGCGCTGCGAACGCGCGGCGCGCAAACACATCACGCCGCTCCTCGAAGACGGCCGCATCGTCGTGATGCCCGGCTTCCTCGGCAGCGGTCCGGACGGCGAAGTCGTCACGCTCGGCCGCGGCGGCACCGACTTTTCGGCGGCGATCCTCGCCCGTTCGCTCGGCGCTCGGGCCGTCACGCTCTGGAAGGAAGTCGACGGCTTGATGACCGCCGATCCGAAGAGCGTCCCGGCCGCGCGCGTGCTCGCCGAATTGCACTATCGCGAAGCGGGCGAGCTCGCCTACTACGGCGCGAAAGTGCTCCATCCGCGCACGATGATTCCGCTGATCGACCGCGGCATCCCGCTCTTCGTGCGCAACACGTTCGACGAATCGCGCGAAGGCACGCGCATCGCGGGCGACGTGAAGCCGGGCGAGTATCCGGTGAAGGCGCTCACGGCGATCCATCGCCAGGCGCTCATCTCCATCGAAGGCAGCGGCATGATCGGCGTGCCGGGCGTCGCCGGCCGCGCGTTCAGCGCGCTCTCGAACGCCGGCCACTCCGTCTCGATGATCAGCCAGGCGTCGAGCGAGGCGAGCATCTGCTTCGTCGTCCCCGAAACGGAAGCCGATCACGCCGTGCGCGCGCTCGAAGAGGCGTTCGCGCCGGAGCGGAAGCTGAAGCTGATCGATCGCATCGACGCGGAGAAGAAAGTCGCGTTGATCGCCGTCGTCGGCCTCGGCATGCGCGGCAAGCCAGGCATCGCGGCGCGCACGTTCTCCGCGCTCAGCGCCGCGAGCGTGAACGTCATCGCCATCGCCCAGGGCTCCTCGGAGCTGAACATCACCGTCACCGTCGCCGAGGGCGAAGCGAACCGCGCGCTCATCGCGCTGCACAACGAATATCAACTCGATCGCATCCGCCCGCTCGCAGACACGACCGGCCGCGAGTCGAAGCTCACGCTCCTCGGCTTCGGCCAGATCGGACGCGCGCTCGCGCGGCAGCTCGTCGCCCAGGAACGCCATCTGCGCAACGAGCTCGGCGTCGACATCAAGCCGATCGCGATCGCCGACCGCTCCGGCATCAAGATCCACGAGCATGGCTTCAGCGCCAACGCGCTGCAGAAGCTGGCGAAGCAGAAGGCCGCCGGTGCGAAATTCTTCGAGCGCAAGCCGCTGACGATCGACGAGCTGCGGCAGATGATGCGCAAGGAGCTGTGGCTCCTCCCCTCGCATCGGCCGATCCTCGTCGACCTCACTTCCGAAGAAACCGCGCCGCTGCTGCAGGAGGCGCTGGAGCAGGGCTTCCACGTCGTGACGGCGAACAAGAAGCCGCTCGCCGTTTCGCAGGAAGACTACGAACGCCTCTTCGCCACCGCGCGCGAACGCGGCGTGCAGTTTCGCTATGAAGCCACGGCCGGCGCCGGCCTGCCAGTGCTCGACACGCTGGCGAAGCTCGCCGAAGCGGGCGACAAAGTGGAAGCGATCCAGGGCTGCTTCTCCGGCACGCTCGGCTATCTGATGAGCGCGGTCGAGAACGGGGCGCGTTACTCGGAGGCGGTGAAGGAAGCGTGGAAGCTCGGCTACACCGAGCCCGATCCGCGCGACGATCTCTCCGGCCTCGACGTCGCGCGCAAGGCGCTCATCCTCGCCCGCTCCCTCGGCCGCAAGGTCGAGCTGAGCGACATCGAGATCGAGCCGCTGTTCACGAAGGAAGTGGACGACGACAACGCCGCGCGTTTCGTCGAGAAGCTCGCCGCGCTCGACGACGAATTCGCGGCGCGCGCAGCTGCGGCGACGAAGCAGCAGAAGGTGCTGCGTTACGTGGCGAACATCGGCAAGAGCGGCATCCGCGTCGGCATCGAGGCCGTTCCGAAAAGCTCTCCGATGGGCGGCCTGCGCGGCACGGACAATCAGGTCGTCATCCGCTCGAAACGCTACAAGACGAATCCGCTCGTCGTCACCGGGCCGGGCGCCGGCGCGGAAGTCACGGCCGCCGGCGTGCTGAACGACATCGTCGCGATCACGACACGGCGATGAGAGTCTTCGCTCCCGCCTCGATCGGCAACGTCGGCCCCGGCTTCGACGTCCTCGGCCTCGCGGTCGACGGCATCGGCGACGTCATCAGCGTCGCGTTGACCGACGGCCCGCCGCGCGTCGAGTCGCTCTCCGGCCGCGATGCCGAGCTCGTGCCGCGCGATCCGGCGCGCAACGTTTGCGTCATCGCCGCCACCGCGTGGCTCCGCGCACACGACGATCCGCGCAATCCGATCGTGACGATCGAGAAGGGCTTGCCGCTCGCGGGCGGGATGGGCGGCAGCGCGGCGAGCAGCGTCGGCGGCGCGTACGCGGCGGCGCTCGCGGCCGATCACGTTCCCGAGCCGCGTGAAGTGATCGCCGCGGCATTGGAGGGCGAGGCATCGGTCGCCGGTCGCCATCTCGACAACATCGCCCCGTGCGTCCTCGGCGGACTTGCGCTCTCGCGCAGCGTCGATCCGATCGACGTCGCGGCGTTGCCGGTGCAAGCCGACTGGTGGGTTGCGCTCGTCACGCCCGCGGTGCGCGTCGAGACGAAAGCCGCGCGCGCGTTGCTTCCCGATGCGACGCCGCGCGCCGAATGGATCCAGCAAATGGCCAACACCGCCGCGCTCGTGCACGCGTTCGCATCGGGTGACTCCGCATTGCTTTCGCGGGCGCTCGACGACCGCTACGCCGAG
Source organism: Acidobacteriota bacterium (assembly GCA_019242175.1). GTDB lineage: Bacteria > Acidobacteriota > Thermoanaerobaculia > Gp7-AA8 > Gp7-AA8 > JAFAVZ01. Next base: position 3,599 of record JAFAVZ010000363.1, on the reverse strand, counting down.
CCGCGGCGCGCGCAGCTCATCCCGAACTTTCACGCGGTGAAGAAAGCCGCCGTCGACGCCGGCGCGTTCGCCTGCACGATCAGCGGCTCAGGCCCCACGCTCTTCTGCATCGCCGAGGACGAAGCCGCCGCGAGCAAGGCGAGCGTCGCGATGCAGAATGCGTTCGGCATCGCGACCACCGCCCACATCGGCCCCATCGCACGCCACGGAGTCCGCCCGCTATGAAACTGCATTGCATCCGCTGCGAGCTCGCGTACGGCTCGGACCAGATCCGCTACACGTGCGACTGCGGCGGCCTTCTCGAGATTCGCCGCGAAGTGCGTGGCCATCGCGCCGTGTTCGACGAACGCCGCGCCAACAGCCGCAAGCCGATCGACCAGAGCGGCGTGTGGCGCTTTCGCGAGGGCGTGCTCAACGTCGACGAGGCGCAGATCGTCACCCACCCCGAAGGCGCCACGCGGCTCTACGAACGCGACGGCATCTTCTTCAAGCACGAAGGCGAGAATCCGACCGGCTCGTTCAAAGACCGGGGCATGACCGTCGCCGTCACCCAGGCCGTCCGCCTCGGCGCGCGTGCCATCGCCTGCGCCTCGACGGGCAACACGAGCGCGTCGCTCGCCGCGTACGCCGCGCAAGCCGGCCTGCGCGCGGTCGTGTTCGTGCCGTCGGGCAAGATCTCGGGCGGCAAGCTCGCCCAGACGCTCGCGTACGGCGCGACATGCCTCCAGGTGCGCGGCGACTTCGACGCCGCGATGCACCTCGTGCGCGAGGCGTGCGACCAGCTCAACATCTATCTCGTGAACTCGATCAATCCATTCCGCATCGAGGGGCAGAAGACGATCGTGTGGGAGTTGCTGCAGGATCTGGAGTGGGACGCGCCCGACTGGATCGTCCTCCCCGCCGGCAACCTCGGCAACACCAGCGCGTTCGGCAAGGCGTTGCGCGAGGCTTACGAGGCGGGCTGGATCAACCGCATGCCCCGCCTCGCCGCGATCCAGGCCGCGGGCGCGAATCCCTTCTTCCTCGGTTACCGCGAGTCGTTCGAAGCGCGGCATCGCGTGACGGCCGAGACGGTCGCGAGCGCGATCCGCATCGGCGATCCGGTCAGCTGGGATCGCGCCGTCGCGTCGATTCGGGACACAAACGGCATCGTCGAACAGGTCACGGATGAAGAGTTGATGGATGCGAAACGCACGATCGACCGGATGGGGATCGGCTGCGAGCCCGCGTCTGCAACGACGCTCGCCGGCGTGCGCAAGCTGCGCGCGGCGGGAACGATCGGCGCGAACGAACGCATCGTCTGCGTCCTCACCGGCAACGTGCTGAAGGATACGGATGCGATCCTGCGCAACGTCCCGCAGGAGCAGATCGTCGAGATCGATCCGCGCATCGAGGACGTGGCGTCCGCGCTGCGCTGATCGACGCGGAGGTGGGCTACAGCCCGCCCCGGAACCGGCTGAAGCCGGTCCCCACGTTAAACTCTTCGTGTGCGCCGGCTCCTGGTTTTCGCGTTCCTCTTCCTGATGTTCGCCTGCAAGGGCGAGAGCCCGACCGATCCGACGCCGGCGTTGCACGGGCGTCTCTCCGGGCTGGTGACGATCACGCCGGCGCCACAGCCGTCGGACTTCGGCCTGCGCAAGGTCGTGGTCTACGACGAGGCGAAGACGCGCAAGCTCTTCACCGTCGACCTCGACTCGCGCGGCTTCTTCTTCATCGACCTCGTGCCGGCGCGGTACACGATCGACCTGCAGGCGCCGCCAACCGACCGCACGAGCGACACGCCGGCCACGGTGGAGATCCTGGCGAACGTCGTGACGCGTCACGACATCAACGTCACCGCCGCGGCGCAATGAAAAAGGCCGGCTCGGGGCCGGCCCTCTTCGTCGCTCGCGCGAAGCCGCTGGCTACTTCAGGTGCTTGTTGACCAGCGCCGTCATCTCGAACATCGAAACCTGATTCTTCCCACCGAAGATCGTTCTCAGGTTGTCGTCCGCGTTGATCATGCGCTTGTTGGTCTGATCCTGAAGGCCGTTTGCCTTGATGTAGTCCCACACCTTCTTCGTCACTTCGCTACGCGGGATCGGGGTGCTGCCCACGATCTTCGCGAGATCAGCGCTCGGCTGGACTTCGGCGGCCAAACCCTTGCCGCCAGCTTTGGAACCGGAACTCTTTTTCGTCGCCATCTTGATGTCGTCCCCTTCGTCGACGCTGGATTTTCGCGGATTTTGTGCCGAGAAGCGCTCGCGCGTCAAACCCGCATTTCCGGCCGCGTCTCACTCCGGCGCGTCGAGCAACGTCTGATACTGCTCGTGACGCTGGATGTACGAGCTCACGAACTCGCAAAGCGGCACGACCTGCAGCTTCTCCCGCTTCGCATGTTCGAGCCCCGCTTGGGCGAGGCTGTTCGCCACTCCGCGCCCCGAAGCCTCCTTCGGCACCTCGGTGTGCGTGAAGATGATCTTGCCCGGTTGGAGCGAGTATTCGCAGACGCAGAGCGCGCCGTTCACGGTCGCCTCGAAGCGTCCTTCGTCCGGGTTGTGGCTCACCTTCACGTCTTCGCGGTCATCGGCCTTCGTCGTCATTTCGTTTCACCTTTGTTGGGCTCGCCGCGCACGACGCACGGCATTCTGTGCGCGCATGAGAAAAGCCTGGCTCACGCTCGCACTCGTCCTTTTTACACTCAACCTTCGTGCCGACGACCTGCCTCGCCGCGGCACCGCCGGGGTCGCCATCGCAAACCTCACCGCGGATGAGTCCGCAAAGCTCGGCGGCAACGGCATCCGCGTCCGCGCCGTGATTCCTGGCGGCCCCGCAGAGAAGGTCGGCATCGCCGCGGAAGACGTCCTCACCGGCTTCGAGAACGCAATTGCGTTCACCGCGCGCGTCGCGTCGATGAAGCCGGGCGAGAAGCTCGCGTTGACGATTCGCCGCGGCGGCGAGACGTTGAAGAAAGAGGTCACGATCGAGCCGCGGCCGCTGGAGAAGAGCAGCGACTACGCCATCGACTACGGCTTCGTCAGCGCAGACGGCAACCGCTACCGCACGATCGTCACCCGTCCGAAAGGCGACGGTCCGTTCCCGACGATCTTCCTCGTGCAGGGCGTCGGCTGCTTCAGCGTCGACAACCCGGGGCCCGGCTTCAGCTATCTCCCGGTCGTAGAAAACTGGACGAGGCGGGGCTTCCTGACGTTACGCGTCGACAAGCCGGGCACGGGCGACAGCGAAGGCGGACCGTGTCCGGCCGTCGACTTTCAGACCGAGGTGCGGGCGTATTCGGCGGCGCTGAAGGGGCTGGAGTCGAACCGCTACGCGGACAAGAAGAACATCTTCCTGTTCGGGCACAGCATGGGCGGCATCATGGCGCCGCTCGTCGCCCGCGCGTTGCCGTTGCGCGGCATCGCCGTGTATGGCACCGGCTTCAACAGCTGGCTCGCGTACACGCTGGAGAACACGCGGCGCCAGATGCGTCTCGCCGGCGCCGACTGGGCCGACGTCGCGACGGAAGAGAAGAAGCAGGAGCTGTTCGCCTCGCTCTTCTACGTGCAACGCAAGTCGCTGGAGCAAATCCTCACCGAGCATCCCGAATTCAAGGAAGACTT
>JAFAVZ010000019.1 GCA_019242175.1 Acidobacteriota bacterium | reverse complement strand
GGCGACTTCTACATCCGCGGCGGTGAGAGTGGAGCACCGCAAAGCGCGGTGTCATCCTGAGTCCCGAAGAGGACGAAGGATCTCCCGGCACGTGCGCTGCTCGCCTGGATCAGGAGATCCTTCACCGTCTTCGCGGCTCAGGATGACACTTCGCGCGCGATCCGCGCCTTTGGAAGTGGAAGGCGACTTCTACATCCGCGGCGGTGAGAGTGGAGCACCGCAAAGCGCGGTGTCATCCTGAGTCCCGAAGAGGACGAAGGATCTCCCGGCACGTGCGCTGAACGCCTGAGTCGGGAGATCCTTCGCTTCGCTCAGGATGACACGGCGATGGATCCGCGTGCACTGGAGGTGGAAGGCGACTTCTACATCCGCGGCGGTGAGAGGGGAGCACCGCAAGCGCGGTGTCATCCTGAGCCGCGAAGAGGACGAAGGATCTCCCGGCACGTGCGCTGCTCGCCTGAGTCAGGAGATCCTTCACCGTCTTCGCGGCTCAGGATGACACTTCGCGCGCGATCCGCGCTTTTGGAGGTGGAGGCGACTTCTACATCCGCGGCGGTGAGAGTGGAGCACCGCAAAGCGCGGTGTCATCCTGAGTCCCGAAGAGGACGAAGGATCTCCCGGCACGTGCGCTGCTCGCCTGAGTCGGGAGATCCTTCGCTTCGCTCAGGATGACGCGGCGCGCCACTGCTCGAATACCTCGTCTGCGATCGACTCCTCGTTCTTCAACCATGACTCGAGGATCGCGACCGACGTCTCGTCCAGCCCTTCGATGATGCCGAGGCTGGCGGCTTGGGCGACGCGGTCGAGCGGTTTGTCGAGCTCCGCGACGATCCGTGCACTGCGGGAGAGCAGCGTCGCGACGTCGAGGTCCTGTTGCATCGCGATCATCCGCGACGCGACGAGCGAGAGCAGCACCGAGCCGTTCCAGTTCGACTTTTCGTCCCAACGCGGCGGCGTGATGAAGTCCGCCATCTTGCGCTCCGCGGCCAGCGCGGCGATGTGCCGTTCGGCGGCGAGGTGCAGCGGCTCGAGGTCGGTGTGGAAGAGCGCCGTGTACGACTCCTCGTCGAGCGCGAGCGAACGGGAGATCGCCTCTTTCGCCGTCGGCTCCAGCGCGATCGGCAACGCGGCGAAGAACGCGGCGCCATGCGCGGAGTCGGCGAGTTGCGCGAGCGCGGTCTCGTTCGTCGTCACCGGATGGATCACCGGCACGGCGACGCCCCAACGCAATCCGCGTTCGCGAGCCTGATCGAAGAGTGGCTCCAGGCGATGAAACTCCAGCGGCCACGCGGCGATCGCGATCACCGCGTCTTGCGGCGGCTGCGCATTCGGCAACGCTCCGCGCGTGGAGATCACATGGAGGGCGCCGAGGTGTTGTTCGGCGCAGAAGGCGAGCGCTTCTTCGCCGCGGCGGAAGACTTCCTCCGCGACCTCCGCCGCCTCGACCAGCACCGGCCCTTCGATCTTTCCCGCGACGCGTTCCAGCTCGTCGTGCACGCGATCGACGACCGCCACTTCCAGCTTCTCCGCAGCCGCGGCGCGCAGCTCGAGATAGTCGATCGCGATGGGCGTCGCGCGGCGCGCGCTGTAAGGCGCGACGATCGTGGCGCACCAGTACGGCGCGACGGGCGACGTCGCGGCGCGGCGGATGCGCAACGGCGCGCCTTTGCGATAGAGGATCAAACCGGCGGCTTTCCGGGCAGATAGGGCGCCACGAAGCCGCGCACGTACTTGGCGATCATGTCCAGCTCGAGGTTCACCGGATCGCCGACGCGAGCGTCGCCGAGGCTCGTGCGGCGGAGCGTTTCGGGGATGAGCGCGGCGGCGAACGTCGCGCCGTCGGGATCGACGACCGTCAGCGAAACGCCGTCGACGGCGATCGAGCCCTTGCCGATGATCAGGTCCGCGAACTCCGGAGGATGGCTCCAGCGGTAGACGGCGAACTCCCCTTCGTGCGTGATCGAGAGCAGCGTGCCGACGCCGTCGACGTGGCCCTGCACCATGTGGCCGCCGAGGCGGTCGCCGATGGCGAGGGCTCGCTCGACGTTGACGCGCCGCCCGTTCTCCATCGAGCCGAGCGTGGTCTTCGCCAGCGTCTCGTTCGAAACGTCCGTCGACAAACTCCCATCGGCCTCGGGCAGCACGGTGAGGCAGACGCCGTTCACTGCCAGGCTCTCGCCGCGCGTGAACGGGCCGCTCTCCGTCGTGCGCAGGCGGAGCCGCGCTCCGGCCGTGAGCCGTTCGAGAGATTCGATGACGCCGCTGTGGTTGATGATTCCGGTGAACATCAGGGATATGCGGTGATCGTGAGGTCGCCGCCGAGAAGCTCGGCGCGATCAAACCGAAAGCGGTATGCCTCTGTCAACCTCGTCACCGCTTCGCCGGAGAAAATCGAGGGTGCGTTGCCGCCGCCGACGATCATCGGCGCGACGAAGAGCACCATCTTCTGCCACAGCTTTCGCTGGATGAATTCCGCGTGGACGAGCGCGCCGCCTTCGACGATCAGCGACTGCACGCCCTGCGCGTGGAGGTCGCGCAGCAGTTGTTCGAGGTCGACGTCTTCGGTGACGTGCAACGTTTTGCCGCCATCCGTGAGCACGTGCGCATGCGCCGGCACGACGCGATCGCGATCGAGAACGATGCGCGTCCAGCCGGCGACGGCGTGGCCGATGCCCAGGCGGCGGGTGAGACGGGGATTGTCGGCGGCGACGGTGCCGCCTCCGACGAGGATCGCGTCGTACATCTCCCGCAGCCGCAGACTCTGCTCCCGCGATCCCTCGGCCGTGATCCACTGGCTCTCGCGCGTGACCGTAGCCAGTTTGCCGTCGAGAGTCATGCCCGCTTTGAGGATGACGAACGGCAGCTTCTGCGTCACCGACCAGACGAAGACTTCGTTCTGCCGCCGCGCCTCCGCTTCGAGGAGACCGACTTCGACTGCGATGCCCGCGTCGCGCAGCTTCGCAATTCCCCGCCCGTCGACGGCGTCGTACGGATCGCGCATCGCGATGACGACGCGCTGGACGCCCGAGGCGACGACTGCGTCGGCGCAGGGCGGCATGCGGCCGTGATGCGCGCACGGCTCGAGGGTGACGTACATCGTGGCGCCACGCGCGTCGACGCCGCTGCGCAACGCGTCGACCTCCGCATGCGCGTCGCCCGCCCGCCGATGCCACCCCTCGGCGATCACGTTCCCGTCGCGAACGACGACGCATCCGACCATCGGATTCGGGCTGACGGAGAACCGGCCCTGTTCCGCCAGCGCGAGAGCCCGGCGCATGAAGTGCTCGTCGTTCACAGCGCGGAGTTTACGCGCACCTTCACTCCCGATCAGCAACCCATCGGACGTGGTGGGCGAGGGGACTCGCCTTCACGATCGTATGGAACTTCTGGTCGGCGGTGATCACGACGCTGTCCTGAGCGACGGCAAGGGCGAGATAGAGGCTGTCGTAGAAGCTGGCGCCCAGCGACGTTGCAAGGCTGAAGGCGATGTCCGCGAGAGGCGCGGATGGATAAATCTCGAGGTGAATGTCGAAGAAGCCTTCGAGGATGGCGGCCGCCTGGTCTCGCGTCAGGTCTCCGCGCCGAGTCTTCTTCCAGAGCGTGCTGCCCATCTCCGCGTAGATCAAGTCGGGAGCGAAGAAGCTCGACTCCCGAGCCAGCACCCGGATCGCGGAGATCGAGTGGACCTCGGGCACGTACCACTTGATGGCAACGCTCGCGTCGACGACCAACTTCATCGATCGCGGTCTTCGCGGATGAGCTTCGCGCTGTCGGACTGCTTGCGTCCCGCCAACTGCTCGCGAATGCGCTCCGCCGTTCTTCGCGCTTTCTCCATGTCGAAGGAGGCGGCGTTCTCGATGATCGCCTGCAGCTCCGCCTGAAGCGAACGGCGATTGCCGGCGGCACGCGCCTTCAGCCGCTCGACCAGTTTGGGGTCTACGTTGCGGATCAGAAGGTTGGTCATGATTGCGGAATGATAGCACGAAAAAAGCCGGCCCCTTTCGAGGCCGGCCTTCGTGTCTCCATCGAGAGAAAACCTTACGGAACCTGCAGGAAGCGGTAGCCCGAATTGGACTGGCCGCCGCGGCTGCTCCTCACGTACATGCGGATCGTCGTGCCGCTCTTCAGGCGGTCGACGGCGGCGCGGAACTGTTCCACGCTGGTGATCTTCTCGCCCTGCACTTCGCTGATCACGTCGCCTTCGCTGATGCCGACTTCGCCGGCGGGGGAGACTTCCTTCACGTCCGTCACCACGACGCCCGTCACCCGGTCGTCGAGGTTGTTCATTTGGCGCGTGGAGGCGGTCAGCTCCTGTACGGAGAGGCCGAGCTTGTTGCGCGTCGGCGCCACGGTCTCCGTCGGCGCGTTCTCATCGCGCTCCTGCTCCACGTCGCGCTCCGCAGTCGTCGCGGTCAGCGAGCGGCGCTGGTTGTTGCGGATGATCGAGAGGTTCACCTTCGTGCCGACCGGCAGGTAGGAGATGTAGTCGATCAGCTCGCGGTTGTTGTTGATCTTCTTCCCGTCGATCTCGACGATCACGTCGCCCGGCTCGAGTCCGGCCTTGTCGGCGGGCTTGCCCGGCGTCACGCTCTGCACGAGCGCGCCGCGCGTCTCGGTGAGGCCGAACGCCTGGCGCGACTGCTCGTTGATCTCCTGGATGTTCATGCCCAGGAAGGAGCGGACGACCTTGCCCGTCTTCAGCTGCGGGAGGAGGCGCTTCGCCGTGTTGATCGGCGTGGCGAAACCGAGGCCCTGGGCGCCGCCGCGGATGGCGGTGTTGATGCCGACGACCTCACCGTTGATGTTCATCAGCGGGCCGCCCGAGTTGCCGAAGTTGATCGCGGCGTCGGTCTGGATGAAGTTCTCGAACGACGAGGTCGCCTGGCTCAGGCCGAGGGAACGGCCCTTGGCGGAGATGACGCCGACGGTGAGCGTGTTCTCGAACTGGAACGGATTGCCGACGGCAATGGCCCAATCGCCCTTGCGGATGCGCTCGGAGTCGCCGAGCGGGACGGTCGGGAGGGGCGTCGTCGCGTCGATCTTGATGAGGGCGATGTCGGTCTGCGGGTCGCGGCCGATGATCTTGGCCTGGACGGTGCGACCGCCGTTGCCGTTCTCGTCGGCGCCCATGTGGACGTCGACTTTCGTGGCGCCTTCCACGACGTGGTTGTTCGTCAGGATGTAGCCGTCGGGAGAGATGATGAAGCCGGAGCCGCCGCTGCGCTGCGCGTGCTCGTCATCTTCCGGCTCCTCGGTTCCGCGGCGGCGCTGCTGGCCGGGGTTGGGGAAGAAGAAGTCGAACGGGTCGACGCTGCCCTGGCGGCGGCGCATGTCGCTGCTCCGGACGATCTCCGTGGTGGTGATGGAGACGACGGCGGGCATCACGCGCGCGGCCACGTCGGCGAACGACGGGATCGTGACGGCCGTCGCCGTACCCGTCGACGTCTGGATCTGGGTCGAGGTCTGGGCGTTCGACTTCTTCATCAGGCCGAGGTCGGCGCTGATGAGAATGCCGAATGCGACGGAAGCGATGATGATCGCAATCGTCGAAAGGATGCGTTTGGTGGATGAACTCATAAGTTTCTCGAACTCCTCCTGGTGGGCTGATGAAGGTCGGCCGCCGCTATTTTGTCCCGCCTGCAGTCACAGTGCCACTGGCAGCGGGAATGGGGGCCGTACTCGATTGGGACGCGCAACCCGCTCGGATGTTTCTCGGAAGGGTGTCACGAAGCAGTTACTGGTTGGTTGTTGGTTGTTGGTGGGTGCTTGTTAGCAGCTCGTCCGGTGGGACGTCCTACGAACCAACAACTACAAACAAAAAAGGCCCCGCGTCTCCGCGAGGCCTTCACACGTCACCAGGGTTTTTCGAGGGGAAACGTCAGACTGTTCGGCGGCCGACGATCAGGCGATAGACGAAAAGCAGGAGCATCGCGCCGATGATCGAGCCGATCCAGCCGGCCGTCTGTTCGCCGTGGCCGAACATCGTCGAGGCCAGGAAGCCGCCCACGAACGAGCCGGCGATGCCGAGCAGGATCGTGACGATCCAGCCGCCCGGGTCGCGACCCGGCATGAGGAACTTGGCAATCGCACCGACGACCAGACCGAACAACAGCCATCCGATAATGTTCATCTTCTTCCTCCGGTTTTACGTCGGTCATCACGCCGACGCGGATACGGATGAGCAACGGCAATGCCAGCGGTAGGGCTCGCATCTAGCAACGGACAAAAGGGAAATGAGCATCAGGAAAAAACGAATCGGAATTCTCACCGGCGGCGGAGACTGCCCCGGCCTCAACGCCGTCATCCGCGCCGTCGTGCGCACCGCCACCCGCGACCATGACCTCGAAGTCGTCGGCATCCAGTTCGGCTTCGAAGGGCTGCTGACGAACGCCATCATCCCCCTCACGCCCGAGTCGATCCGCGGCATCCTGCCGAAGGGCGGGACGCTCCTCCGCACGACGAACCGCGGCAATCCCTTCGACTTCCCCCACGTCGACGGCACGCGCATCGACCGTTCCTCGGAATGCGTGACGAACATCGGCGAGCTCGGCCTCGACGGCATCATCGCCATCGGCGGCGACGGCACGCTGCGCATCGCCCAGCGCCTGGCCGACATGGGCGTTCCGATGGTCGCCGTTCCGAAAACGATCGACAACGACCTCGCCGCCACCGACTACACGTTCGGCTTCATGACCGCCGTAGCCGTCGCGACCGAGGCGGTCGATCGGCTGCATACGACGGCGGAGAGCCATGACCGGGTCATGATCCTGGAGGTGATGGGCCGCAACGCCGGCTGGATCGCGCTCTACTCCGGACTCGCCGGCGGCGCGGACATCATCCTCATCCCCGAGATCCCGTACGACCCGCAGGCGATCATCGAGTCGATCCACAGCCGGGAAGGCACCGGCTCGAAGTTCGACATCATCGTCGTCGCCGAAGGGGCGAAACGCGTCGGCGGCGAGGAAAGCTATCTCGACAAAGCCTCGCGCCGCCTCGGCGGCATCGCCTATCAGGTCGCCGCGGACATCGCCCAAGCCATCGATCTCGAGATCCGCGTCACCGTCCTCGGCCACATCCAGCGCGGCGGCTCGCCGATCGCGTTCGATCGGCTGCTTTCGAGCCGCTTCGGCAAAGCCGCGGCGGATCTCGTGGCGAAGCAGAAGTGGGGCGAGATGGTGGCGCTTCGCGGCGATGACATCATCTCCGTGCCCATCCGCGACGCGGTGTCGAACCCGAAGTACGTCGAGCCGCACAACGAGATGGTCGCCACCGCCCGCAGCCTCGGCGTCTCCTTCGGGGACGGCCGATGATCCCGGATGACGTCGAATGTACGAACGAACGCCCCGAAAGTCGGTCAGCACGAAGTCTTCGTGAAGGCTTGGCCAACGAACGCAGCCGGCCGTGCCGGCAAGGAGTGAGGTCACATGCCTGAGAACCTGGTGGAGTACCGCGTCGAGAAGGGCGTTGCCATCCTCGAGATCAACGACCCTCCGGCGAACACCTACACGTACGAGATGAACAAGATGCTCGACGCGCGCATCCTCGACGCGCGCATGGACGACGAGGTGCACGTGATCGTCCTGCGCGGAGCGGGGGAGAAGTTCTTCTCTGCCGGCGCGAACATCGCGATGCTGGGCGAGGTCACGCCGAGCTTCAAGTACTTCTTCTGTCTCCACGCGAACGAGACGCTGATGCGCCTGGAGCAGACGCCGAAGCTCGTGATCGCGGCGCTGAACGGCCACACGGTCGGCGGTGGCCTGGAGATCGCGCTCGCGGCCGACATCCGCATCGCTCTCCAGGGCGCCGGCCGCATCGGCCTCCCCGAAGTCAACCTCGGCGTCCTGCCCGGCACCGGCGGCACGCAGAGACTCTCGCGGCTGATCGGGAAGTCGAAGTCGATCGAAGTGATGGCCGAGGGTGGGTTGTTCGATTTCGAACGAGCCCGGGAGCTCGGGATCGTGAACTACGTCTGGCCGGCGGAAGAGAACGGCAAGAAGTGGTGGGAGCGCGTGATCGAGTACGCGCAGAGTTTCTGCCCGCCGAACAAGGCTTCGAAGGCGGTGGGGCGGATCAAACGCGCCGTGCAGACCGGATGGGAAATCCCGATCGAAAGCGGCCTCGCGCTCGAGCGCGAACTGCAGCAACAGCTCTTCCAGTCGGAGGATGCGAAAGAGGGGATTGCGGCTTACGTGGAGAAACGTCCGCCGCAGTTTTCCGGACGCTGACCGGCCACGCGCCGGTGCGCTGGATGGCATAGCCCGTCCGGACGCTCGGCTCCTCCGTAGGCCGCTGCAATCGAGGCTAAGATACCGACATGCGCTACCGCAATCTGCACGGCACCGACTGGCAACTCTCCGAGCTCGGCTTCGGCACCTGGACCGTCTCCACCGGCTGGTGGGGCACTTACACCGACGACCAGGCGCGCGATCTGGTCCGCGCGGCGATCGACCGCGGGATCAACTACATCGATACCGCCGACGCGTACGGCAACGGCCGCGGCGAGTCGTTCCTCAAGCCCGTGCTGGCCGACCATCGCGATCTCATCATCGGGACGAAGTTCGGCTACGACTTCTACAACAACCCCGAGCGTCCGCGCGGGCAGCGCGAGCTGCCGCAGGACATGTCGCCGAAGTTCGTCCGCTTCGCGCTCGAACAGTCGCTCTCCCGCCTCGGCGTCGACCACATCGCGATCTATCAGCCGCACAACCCGCGCGTCACCACGTTGCTGACGGACGAGCATTGGGAGACGCTCGAAGCGCTCCGCTCCGAAGGCAAGATCTCCTCGTACGGACCGTCCCTCGGGCCGGCCATCGGCTGGCGCGATGAGGGGATCTATTCGACGGCGATCCGGCGCGCGCCGGTGACGCAGATGATCTACAACCTGCTCGAGCAGGATCCGGGGCGGGAGTTCATGCTCGCCGCGGAACGCGGCCCGTCTTACGAGGCTGTGCCCGAGGCGATGCGCGGCGAGATCTCGAAGAAGGTTTGCGCGCCGACGGAGTTCTTCGACGACTCGTTCCGCGCCTGGAAGGCCGACACGCATGGCGTGCAGTTCCTCGTGCGCGTGCCGCATTCGTCGGGAATGCTGGAAGGGAAGTACACGCTCGATACGAAGTTCGACGCCGACGACCATCGCTCCCACCGCCCGCGCGCGTGGCTGGTGGAAGGCGTGCAGAAGGTGGATCGCATCCGGGCGATGTGCGAGGCGCGCGGCGTGACCGTCGGGCAGCTCGCGCTGCTTTGGCTGTACGCGCATCCGACGATCATTTCGGCGCTGCCGAACATCTACGGCGAGGAGCAGATCACCGAGTTTGCCGCGGCGTCGGAGCACGAGCCGCTGACGGATGCGGAGATGGAGCAGATCCACGAGCTGTATCTGCGCAACTTCGGCATCACGCCGTACGTGGAGGAGGCGGTCGGCGCGTAAACGGAGCGGGCGCGGCCGCCGTATGGATCGACGTGCCGCGCCTCATCGCTCTCGCGCTTCTCCTCTCGCTGACGTTCGCCGCGCGGGCGGATGACATCGCGCTCCTGTCGAGCGACACGATTCTCTGCATCGGCGCGCCGCAGCCGTTGCCCCCGTTGATGGTGCGCTGGGCCGGCCGTCCCGTCTCCGCAGGCATCGTGTTTCAGCCGTCGATCTTCTGGGGCTCGATCGGCGAAGGTCCGGATGGCGAGCTCCTCGCCGCGCGCGACGGTGCGAATCGCGGTGTTTCCCGTTTTGAAAAGGACGGATCGTTCACACGGCTCTTCGATTTGCCCTCCGGCTTCACGCCATCGGAAGTTCTCAGTCGCCGCGACGGCGAGATCCTCGTGTTCGGCAACGGCAGGATCTTTCGCCGCGCGCCGAACGGCGCCGTCACGGTGGACGTGATGAACGGCGGGGATGCATACGATGCGGATCTCGACGAGACCGGCTGCATGCTCGCGCAGGTCGGCCTCACCGGCATCGAACGCTACGATCTCTGCACGGCCGGCTCGCATTGGCAGACGTGGCACGCACTGCCCAACGTTCGCCATGTGCGCTACGCACCGAACGGACGCCTGCTCGTCGCGACGTACGAACGCATCCAGCTCCTCGACCGCGCGACCGGCACCGTGCTGCGCGACTTTCCTTCGCCGACGCAGCCGTTCCTGGTCGAGCTCTCGCCGAGCGGCCGCCGCGTGTGGGTCGCCCCCGCCTCGAGCGGATGCGGCGGCAGCTTCGACAACACACTCCGCGAGTACGACCTGGAGACCGGTGCCCTCGTCTCCGAGCTGGCTTACACCACCGGCCCCCCGATCCGCAGCGACCTGGCGAATTCGATGGCCGTCCGCGACGGCTGGCGCGCAGCACTCAGCGAGAACGGCGCGCCCGGCGAGGAGCCGCTGCCGGGACGGCGTCGCGCTCTGCGGTGAGGCTCCGGCCCTCGAACGAGGTGCCGGAGCCGTCGCGAAGGTTCTAGCGCAGACGAATCAGAGTGACGGCGACCAGCATCAGCGCGAGCGCGGCGAGCGCGTACGCGTTGAGCGTCGGGACCGCGGTGACGCTGCTGACTGTCACGGTCGTCGAGGCGGTGTTGTTCGCGGGCGTGACGTCGGGCTCGGCGGACGTGAGCGTTGCGGTATTCACGATCGTCTGCGGAGTCGATGGCGTGGTGGCGACGATCGTCACCGTTGCGGAAGCGGAGGGGGTGA